>NZ_JAUQTZ010000028.1:0-57233 GCF_059803845.1 Rhizobium sp. UFLA01-1127
TCTCGGACAGGTCAACGGCACGCGTGCGGCACTGAAAAGGATGCTGCCTCGCAATCGCGGCTCCATCGTTCTTACTGGCTCCGCTCTCGCCTATCGCGGTATTCCACTCCAGTCTGCCTATTGCGGTGCCAAACATGCGATCCAGGGATTTCAGGATTCCGTCCGGTCCGAACTGTCGCACCTTGGAAGCAGGATCAATATTGCCATGGTTCAATTGCCCGGCGTCAACACACCGCAGTTTGACTGGATCAAGACCAATCTCGCAATGAAGCCGAAGCCTGCAAGTCCGCCCTATCAGCCCGAGGTTGCAGCCGAAGCGATCTACTTTGCTGCTCACGCCAAGCGTAAGCAAATCATGGTCGGCCTTCCGACCATAAAGGCCATTTGGGGTGACCGGATCGCCTCTCCTCTTCTTGACCGTTATCTCGGTTGGACTGCGTTCAAAGGACAGCAGGATCGCCAGCCCGTTGAAATCGACCGGCGTGACAATCTCTGGACACCGGTAGCCGGCGACCACGGTGCACATGGCCGCTTCGATGCGGTCGCACGTTCGTTCAGCCCGCAGCTCTTCACAACAATGCATCGCAAATGGTTGTTCGCAGGACTGGCATTTGCAGTTGGACTGGCGTCCATTTCAAAAAAGTGAGGGATGATAGAAACCCCGGAAAATGCGTGACAGATCCCGGGACTCGCGGCGGATCAATGGCTCGCTATGAACGACAAATCATTTGAACATGAAGATGCTAATCATATGGCAGCCTCGAAGCGGCCCCCCGAATACGCCAAAATGACGATGGAACAGCGCGAATGGGTTGGAAACCCGAGACGCTTGAAGGTCATGCGATGTTGTCGGACGCGAAAAGTGCCGCGCTCATCTATGAGGACGGTACGATCGACTGGCTGTGCTTGCCGAGATTCGACAGCGCCCCCTGCCTGGCGGCTCTGCTCGGCGATGACGAAAATGGAGGATGGTGGTTACGACCATCCGATGAGATCTTATCGTGGACACGGGCTTACTTGGGCGAAAGTATGATCCTTGAGACAGTTTATCGGACACGGAAAGGAGAAGTCGCCGTCATAGATTTTATGCCACTCAAGCGTGAACAGGCCCCGGACATTGTGAGAATTGTCGAGGGGCGGCGTGGACGGGTTGAACTCATTTCGCGTCTTGCGCCACGCTTCGACGGCGGCAGAACCCATCCGCTAACAGTCAGCGCATCCGATGGGGAGATTGTTGCTATTGCCGGGCCGAACGGACTTGCTCTTCGTTTTGATACTCCGATCGAGACAGGCCCGCGGGCATATGAAAGCCGCTTTTGCGTCGAAGCGGGTGAACGAAAAGCGCTAACTATGACCTGGTTCAACAGCGTCGACCCGGTTCCAGATCGTCTGGATATCGACAAAGCATTTTCCGAAACCATGAGATATTGGAGGGAGTGGTCGAGGATATCCTATGGTTGCGGCACCAACCGAAGTCGGCACTCACTTGTTGGTTCAAGGAGCGCATTGCTCAAAACAGCGGTCGTCTGAAGAAGCCGATGATTGTGGCACTGGCCCGAAAATTGCTGGTCGCACTCTGGAAGTATGTCAGTTCCGGCGTCGTGATCGAAGGCGCAATCATGAAGAACGCCTGAAGCGCGAGCGTCTGCGAAAAGCAAATTTTAATCCTCAGGGAGTGATTGCCCTGACGGATCCAGGTGAACGGACCGGGATTCCTTTTGGCTTCAACCGCCGGTCTTGAGTTTGGTCCCGTTCTCCTGAGCACGCGCCCGCGAAAGCGGGAAATTGGTGCCTGCCGCCAAAGTGCGGCGACCGGATGTGAGGTTGTACAGGCGCGAAAACCGGGCCGGTAATTGCTATGGGCTCAGACCGTGGATCCGTTTACCTAGGAGAAATTCGATGCCACTCGAATGAACAATTGACAAAAAGCCTGATGTGAAGGGAATCGACATCGCTCGCATCAGGCGGAAACTCAAGGTAAAAATCTAAAACCCTGATGGCCATCGCTGATGAGCATGCATGACCGTGAGAATCTCTACGTCTTGCTCGACACGGTAAGGAATGATGTAGGGAATATCCGGCAGCACCAGTTCGCGGGTGCCATTGATGCGGCCAACGCGACCTGTTGCGGGAAACTCCGCAAGCATGTCTACCGCCGACACGATTCGCTCGATGACCCGTGCAGCAGCATCCGGATTATCCTTCTGGATATGCGCGCCGATCCCATCAAGCCGCCGCAATGCTCTCTTTGTCCAGCGGATACGCTTTTCGCTCATGATTGACGAGCAGACTTGATGTACTTTCCAATGACTTTCGCCACCTCGCCGTCGCTGGCGAATTCGCCTCGGCTGGCTTCAACCAACCCAGCCTCGATTTCAACAATTTGCCACTCTTCGCGAGCGACATAATCCTCGATCGCTTGGGCTGCCATATAAGAGCGCGAGCGATCAAGCTTTTCCGCGATCTGGTCGAGTTTGCTAGCCGTTTCGTCCGAAACACGCACGGTGAATGCAGTCATGACACCAAACCTTCCATAGTTCACAATGATTATAGGTGAACCACTATAGTTCATCAAGGTTCAGGCCACTAAGGAACTTTTCATCAAGCCACAGATGGCTATGCTCTTGAACTAATTCGAACCGGTGGATTACGCTCACGGACCAAACTAAACATCTGAAAGCAGCCATATTTTCCGCGCCGCGATACTGCTTTCAGTCGGTCCTTTATTGCGTGAGGCTGGAGCACGTTCCCTTTACCGCCGTCGCGACGACCGCTAGACGGACGCGACTCCAGAGGCCAACCAATCGTGGAAAGTGTTGACCTCGGAGCGCAGCAACGCTTTGGGCGACGCAACCACATAATAGGCCCATTTGACCGGCCACCGGACCTCCGGCATCAGGTGCACGAGACGGCCGCCCTCGATCTCCTGCGCCACGAGAGCCTTGCGGACCAGCGCAACGCCACGTGCCGCGACCGCCCCATTGATCACGGCCGCCGTGGAGTTGATCTTCAGCCCACCGTCGAGCGGGGTCTGGTTCGCGCCGGCGCGCGCCAGCCATTCGCTCCAGGTGGGGAAGTCGCCACCAGGATGCGGCGTGCCGTCATGGATGAGGGTCTGCTCTGCGATCCAGCCGGCCGTGACGTCGCGGTCGATCGGCAGCAGCTTGTTGTGGCAGACGGCGATGATCTCTTCGCCCATGAGATAGGTTGACTTCACGCCCTTCCACGTGCCCAACCCGCACCGGATCCCGATATCCGCCTCGCCCTGCGACAGATCGATCACGCGGTCGGAGACATCAAGCCTGACATCAATGTTCGGATATTTCGAAGAGAAGTCCTCCAGGCGCGATATGAGCCAGTTGGCAACAAGCGCCTGCGACGCCGTCACCACGATCACAGAACGCGCCTTGCGACCACGCAGCTTGTGAAGACCAGACTCGAGGAGATCCAGTCCTTGCGCGATGTCCTCAAGAGCCTCCCGTGCCTCTTCGACCGGCGTCAGACGTTCGGCTCCTGAACGGCTCCTCTTGAACAGAGGGTAGCCAACCCAGTCTTCGAGCGAGCGCACAAGCTGCCCGACAGCGGGCGGCGTCACGTCAAGTTCGGCGGACGCGCCGACGAAGCTTCCGTGCCTTGCCGACGCTTCCAACGCTTGTAGCGATTTCAGTCTTGTCAGGTTTCTCATATCGGTCACGACAAAGATTTTCTTTCTTACCGATATGGCGTCTTTTCCTCGTGAATGCAAACGCTGGGGTCTAGGGATGGACGACCGGACACGAGGAAAGACAAATGGCTCTTGAAGGAAAGACGGCGCTGGTTACCGGTGGATCGAGCGGGATCGGGCTCGCCGCAGCGCGGACTCTGCAGGAGAGCGGCGCCCGCGTTGCCATCACCGGGCGCTCGGAGGAGAAGCTCGCGAAGGCTGCCGCGGAAATCGGCGGCGATGTACTTCCGGTCGTGGCGGACATCACGTCGGTGGAGGATCTTGCCGTCATGAGAACGAAGCTCGAGAGCGCCTTCGGCTCGCTCGACATCGTGTTCGCGAACGCGGGCGTTGCGATGGGCACGCCGCTGGCGACGACCGACGAGGCGACCTACCACAGGATCATGGATGCCAATGTCAAGGGCGTGTTCTTCACCGTGCAGGCGGTGCTCCCCCTACTGCGCGACGACGCCTCGGTCATTCTGAACACCTCCTGGCTCAACCAGGTCGGAACGCCCGGCCGTGCCATTCTGTCTGCGTCAAAGGCCGCGGTGCGCTCGTTTGCGAGAACGATGTCGGCGGAACTTCTCGACCGGCGCATCAGGGTGAATGCTGTTAGCCCCGGATCGATCGAGACGCCGATCCACCGCGGCAAGGATCAGACCGAGGAGGAATTCCGCGCATATGCCGAACGTGTCGGCACGCAGGTTCCGCTTGGGAGAATGGGCAGACCGGAAGAGATCGCAGCAGCCGTCCTCTTTCTGGCCAGTGACGCATCGAGCTACATGCTTGGCGCTGAGATGGTAATCGACGGCGGCAGGTCGGAGCTTTGACATGCTGATCAACGAAGACCTTACCAGCCGCGCGCTCGTTCACGCTGCCAGACTCGAATGGGTTCCAAGTCCGGCGAAGGGCGTCGACAGACGGATGTTGTTCAGGGTCGGGGACGAGAAGGCTCGCGCGACATCCATCGTCCGCTACGCGCCGGAAAGCACCTTCGCCCATCATCAACATCCGGGCGGCGAGGAGTTCCTCGTGCTCGACGGCGTCTTCCAGGACGAAAGCGGCGACTATCCCGCCGGCACTTACGTGCGCAACCCTCCCGGTGTCAGTACCGGAGCAATACATGGGGTAATCGCGGTGCGATCCCCTGCGGCCATGCTTCTGGATGATGGCGGATTTGGCTGGTTGCCCCCGATAAGATGGAAGTACGGGCTCACGATTCGAACCGGGCCCAAGCACCAAATGGGAGGCAACCATGGACCAATATATGGGACTCGACGTTTCGTTGAAAGATACTGCGATCGCCATTCGAGAAGATGGCAAGCGGATCTGGCGAGGAAAAGGGCCCTCAGATCCGCATGTTCTGGCGCAGATGATCCGCAAGCATGCCCCAAACGTCAAACGCATCGTCTTCGAGACTGGGCCACTCTCGACGTGGTTCTATCATGCACTGACTGCGGAAGGACTGCCTGTTGAGTTGCGCGAGATTTTGATCCGCATTTTCATTTTGCGCTGACCGGCTTGGAAAATTCAACCATTTGAAATAATTGATTTATTCTAAGCTTTTGCTGGACCTTGGCCAAACGCAAAAACGGATTAAATCATCACGGAAATCAACAATTAAGTTCACGCCGAGGGAGGGCCGAGCGATCGTGGAGGTCGAAGGTGGACGCATTGCGACAATAACGGTCGAGGACACCGGTATAGGAATCCGCACGGAAGATGCCGAGGCCGTGCTGCGTCGCTTCTACAGGGCTGAAAAAAGCCGGCATGCCCCCGGCAATGGTCTGGGCTTGAGAGCAATCGCGAGACTACATGGCATGGGTTTAGAAATCACGACGGCGGATATTGGCACCCGTGTTCGGCTTGCAATATAATCACCAATGTCGAAGGCGCATGATGCGAGATTCCGGTTTCGTAGCTGGAATTCATGCGCCCGATCGTTTCATCAACTCGGCACAGTTCGTCGAGGGTCGCTAATGATCTGATCTTACTTCCCTTTTTGACGGGGATAACGGACAGGACTGGACCCGCCGCCGGCTTGGCCCGGTCGCGAATAGTCCATAGCCGAGTTCAGAGAACTGCGCGCAAACCAGGCGTTCGTTGGGCCACGAAGCCGACAATGAGAAAGCTTGCCACGATGCCGCCCAGACTAGCGAGGGCGAATTTGACGCCAATGGAAGCAGGTAAAAAGTGCAGCAACCGTGTAATCGCTACCAAGATTGGCGCATGCAAGACATAGACACCAAACGCATTGCGCGTGAGGAAGCGCGCGACGCGTCCTTGGCTGTCAAAGCGGTCTCGGTACAGGACGATGGCCCCCAACGAAAGCGCAAGACATGTGAATGAACGCCACGTATCCATGCCGGCAGCCTGCCAGTTCCAACCGCCGCCGTAGGGAGACACGTCGCCGCTCATGGCACCCCCTACAGCGATCAGCACGATCCACAATGCACCACCGACCCAAAGGCCGCTCCACAACCAACGCCGTCCGACACGCGATGATATCCGGCGCAACCAGTCACCTTCCCATGCGGCAATTCCGGCGGCATACATTAGCGGGTATTGCGGGAAGTCGTGTACATCGATGTTGAGAACAGTCGTCGCGTTCGGAAAGATAGCGCCGACGACAAAGGTCACGATGGCGATCACGGTGGCGTAACCTAACACGGTTCCCGTCGAAGGCGGATGACTGGGAGCGAATTCTATCGGGCGCGCCTGGCAGACAACTGCGTAGATGGCCGAGAATAGGAGAAGTACACGGCAGAACCATAGAGGTCCCGAGCCGTCGAGTAGTTCCCCTGAACGGAAGTGCAGCCACCAGTCCTGGGCGAAGGTGCGCGGCGGATTCGACCGCCACGACCCTGCGACGAAGTATTCGGTCAGCGGACCGATCAAGCTCATATAGAGCAACAATGGCAGGCCAAGTCTCCGTAGCCGCTCGCGGATGAAGCTTTGGACGCCATTGCGCGCAACGGCACCGGCCGAAAAGAAGCCTGCAATGCCGAAAAGCAAACCCATTGCCACCGCGTGCTGGAAGGATTGATAGGTAGCAAAGGCAATCTTCGCTTGGATACTCAGTTCGGGATGTTCACGGTAGTACCATGCGCCAAATGGCGAGTAGGTCACGGCCGCGTGCATGACGACGACCATGCTGATCGCTGACCAACGCAGATTGTCTATATATAAAAGGCGATGGCTCGGCCTCTCACCAGGCATGACTTGTCCTCCGGTTTTACGCCCGGATCAGGCCTCATGCCGAGGTCGGCGTCTTGCCAGAAGTCGCATCCGCCCTGGCTGAATCTCGCAAAACATGGCCGATTGCGAAATCGGCCAGTGCGCGACGGCGGAATTCAGTGGGCGTTTGGCCGGTTTGGCGCTTGAAGGCGCGATTAAACGGACCGATCGATCCCCAACCGGCATCAAGGGCGATCGTGAGGACTGCGACGCGCGATTGTGCGGGATCGGACAGCGCCTCCCGCGCCTCTTTCAACCTGTGCTCGTTCACAAAATCAGTGAAATTCCTATAGCCGAGGCGCTGGTTGATCATTCTCCGGAGACGATATTCTGGAACTCCCAACTGCTCGGCCAGTCGATCCACCGAGAGGTTCGAGTCTCGATAAGCCCGGTCTTGCTCCATCGCCCACCGCAGCCGCTCCGCCAATTGGCGCTCCTCAGTACTCAGTTCCGTTGCCGCGGTGTATATATCAGGGCCACTTCGCGCGGCTGGCACCGGTTCAAGCGTTGGCTCAGGCATCACGGCACGCAGACGCATCAAAGCGGCGACTATCACCAAGCCCAGCACGGCCGAGAGACCGGGCAGCCAGCTCACACCTGCTGCATCGAGCATGGTTGTTGCCAGGATTACCAGACCCACGGCGCACGTAAAAATGATCCTAAAGCGCCGTCGTCCCTCAACCAGATCTGCTTTGCGTCCTGCAAGTACCCGAGCAGTTTCGACCCCTACCACGATTAGCGTTGCAGCATGCGTCGTATTCCACGCCAAGTTTGAGCCGGATAAGGTTGCCACGCCTGCGAGCGGCAGGAAAGCAACGAAGACCGCCCACCTCCATGGCGTCGACGCAGAAGCATCACCGAAGACGGTCTCGGCCCACGCAACGAAAATGCCGGCGATTGAGTTGCTAAGAATCCGCAGCGGGACGATCCACCAGACGAGTCCCTCGTGTATTGTGGGAGCCGTTTCAATAAGAAACGCTATTGCGCATAGGTCGAATAGCAGGGAGGCGCGACCAATCGGTGATCGGAGCGTGCCAGGAAGACCGATGATCGCAAGTAGACCGAGCAGCGCCAATGCACCACCTCGGACCCCGGTTTCGAGCAGCATTCGCGTACCTCCAATGCTTTATCTGGCTCGAAAAATAACCTGATGCAAGCCCTAGAGACATTGCGGGTCCATGGAACATCGCTGAGGCATTTTTGCCGCACTGATACTCCCCTGCGGACGATATCGAAAGTGCGATCTGCAGCTTCAAGAGACGATCTCGTCACCTACCGCGGTCCTCAAAGCCGAGGGCGCAGGTGACGAAAATTGACAGCGCTTTGGCTATTTGCACCGGCGCACATTCAATTGTCGGCCCCCTGAAGGTCGAGAGCCGATTCTGAGCCGCGTTCGTCATAGCGGGAGAGGTCAATTCAATCGGGCTAGGACTAAGGTCTGACGGTTCGGGGGCACGAAGTCTTAGCCGGGAACTCTAGGTCCATCCGACGGTTAATTCTCCAGCGTATCCAATCGCAGAACAGGAGAAAAAATATGAATATCAAAGTTGTAGGCGTTGCCACGGGTATCCTGCTGGCATCGACATCTGCCTTTGCCCAATCCTCGACGGTTAACGGTGCGGCCGGTGGCGCAGCCACCGGAGCGATCGTCGGCGGCCCAGCTGGCGCAGCTGTCGGTGGTGTTGCCGGCGCAGCCATCGGCGCCGCGATCGATCCGCCGCCGCAAAAAGTGGTGACCTATGTTCGGCAGGCTCCCGCCCCGACCACACGAGTCGTGGTGAAGGAAAAGGTGGTTGTCGGGCAGTCCCTTCCGGAAACCGTCGTCGTAACGCCGGTTCCCGACGATCCGAAGTATGCGTATGCAATCGTCAACGACCAGCGTGTTATCGTCGAACCTTCCTCGCGGAAGGTCATCCAGGTCATCCGGTAACCGACCGGCGGCGGCAGCCGTCCTCTTTCCAACCATAGGACATGCATGCGCCGCATGGGAATGCGGGTGGCATGCCGTGCCGAAATCGACGTTCCCTGGCGGGCCATGCGCACCGCCGATCCCCAGGAGCAATCAATGATCTTCCATAAAAACAAGCCGTCTGGCACAGCCCTTCCCATCGTCGTCATCCTGGTTGCGATGATTGCGATTGTCGCCACCCTAGCGCTGTCATCAGGTCACCAAGCGCCGGCTCGAGTGTGGGTTCCCGCCCAATCGGCAGGACCTTGAGCCCGATTTCGGCGCCGGCTATTTGTTGACGGCCTATCTTTCCGATCTCCTCTTAAATAAGCTCACGGTTGACCAGTCCCACTTATGCCGTACCCATATGGGGCTCTCAGATAGCAGTCAGCCCAGGCTACAAAACAGAAATGCGAACATGGTCGTCGAGATCCGCCCGCATCACGACGCGGCGAATTTCACCGTCACGCCGCGTTGTCGAAAGTAGGCCTGCATAAGTTTTCTGCCGGAACGGTTATTATGCGCGAGTCTGGCCGGATCGAATACGGCCTCCTTCAAACCCGCCTGCGCCAAGGCTGTCTTGAGCGTCGCGATATGCAAGTCGATGTAGGCATTTTCCGCCTGAAGAGATTCATAAATGCGGTTGACTGCGTCTGCTACGGTCGGTTCGATCACTCTCATGCTCCAGTTATGATTGGCTCACGCTTACCACGTTTCTCGGGCCTGGCCTTATTGTGGTGAAGTATGTCCACGTCAACGAGGAACGATAAAACCCTGATCGCCGTTCGCGCACCTTTATCTTCAATCTGGCGTCTCTTCTCGGTGGCGAGTGGAGTTCAATGAGCGGGCCCAGTCTGAATGAAGAAGTCATCTAACAGCACCGAGGCACTATTCCGGATGCGATATTGACTTGTGTCAGTAATGATCTCGTCATGTCGTCGACACAAGCACTGGTTTTCAAGAAAAGCGAGACAATTCGTCTCCCGATAGGATAGAGACTGCGCAGCCGCTCGTCGCGCTCGAGTGCAAGGGCGTGACGGGAGCGGCCATGCCAGCCGGCTTACGTCTCCAGACACCTCAGAGCAGACCTCACCAAAATTCACAAGAGATTACGAGCGCCTGCAAGAGTACTGCTTTCGATGTCAAATCTTTGGAAGATTGGCCGCGATCTGGTTGGCGACCGTGCGCCGCGGTAGATCGGACGAAGATCTGGCATTCGTGGAAAGTAGAGCTCTGATGATCAAAAGGCCTGAACGCTTACTCCTTTGGACCCGATCGCCAAGCCACGAAAAGGTCAGAGGATTGGACGGAATGCGGCCATTTGTAGGATTTGCTGCGCGAACGTCGATAATAGAAAATCCCATAGATTCTTCGTATGTTCATCGGCATCCGTGCGAACAGCCATACCGTATTCAACTTCGGGCGAAAATTCCCTCGGAAGCTCAACGATTCTGAATGAGGAGTCCGATTCCAGAAAGCGCGCATTCGAATAATAGCTCATCATCAGGTCGGCTTCTCCGGTGGTTATCAGATGGCCGGCGCCCGTACCGGCGGGCGTCGGTGGTGAGTTGCGACCACCCACCAGCAGGCGAGTTCGGGATTTGATCGCCGCTCCCTTGCCCGGATGCACCGCCTCGATGCGATCAAACACTTCGAACGCATAGTCGCCGCCCGGATCGTCGCCCGGTGTGGACGTGCCGATCTTCACGGTCGGATCGGACAGCACCGCGAGAAAGTTTTCCATCGTCAAACCAAGATCGGCGCGCGAGAGCACGCAGAGCCGATTGCGGGCAAAACAGACCGCATCTTCCGCAAGACCCATAGAAACAAGCCGCCGCGGATGCGCCATGTTGGCGGAGGCAAAGAGATCGAACCTGGCGCCTGCTTCGATCGTTTCGCGCAACAATCCCGCAGGTCCGAGCGTCAGCGAAATGCCAATACCAAATTCATGGCCAAAAGCATCGATGATCGCCGGAAAGGCATGACGCAGACTGCCGGCCGCCAAGACTTGAACTGCATTGCTCACGGGCGATTTCCTTTCCTGTCTCTTTGCCGGAACAGTGGCACGAACGCGGTCTCCACAAGCTCGCCACTGCCGAGCGTCGCCGAGCGAACCGGAAGGCCATAGAGCGCTTCGAGATTTTCTTCCGTCATCACATCATCAATGGCGCCGAAGGCGGCCCTCGCGAGGCCGAGCATGAGCAGCACCTTGTCGGCGATGGCGACCGCATGGTTCGGCTGATGTGTGGTGAAGGCAATCGCCAGCCGCGGCAAGGGTTGCAAGCAGCGACAGAACAATATCCTGGTTCTTGAGATCAAGCGCCGAGGCCGGTTCGTCAAGCAGCAGCACGGCGTTCTCGCCGGCCAACGCCCGCGCGATCAGCAGACCGGCACGCGCTTGTCTTCTTGGAGGTCAGCAAGGCGATCGGCAACGAGCCTGCGGGTCTTCTTGGTCGCCGCAATCATCGCCTCGCCCTGCTCCTTGCGCCCGAGCACATCGGCGATGAGGCGCACGCCGGTCGCAAAGCCGGCGTCGATCGCGGCAGGCTCGTCCTTGACGGAAGGGTTGAGCTTGACGGCCTCTACCGGTGGCACGTCGAGCAACGAGATCGCCACGACGGAAAGGCCGACATCCTCGATCTGCTTCACCATGTCGGCCGGCGCATAATTGGCCACGAAGACCACGTCCGGCTTCAGCTTCAGAATCTCCTCGATGTTCACCTTGGTCAGGCCGCCCGGCATCGGCAGATTGGGCAGCTGCGGCGCAGGCCGCACATAATTGGCGCCGAGCTGCTTCTTCCACTCGTCGAGAACGCCAACCACCTTGTCCATCGCATCGAGCTGGACGACGATATTCAGCGTCTGATGCTGCAGGACGATGACGCGGTTGACGGCATCGGGAATATGCACCTGCCGGCCGATCTGATCGGTTACGACACGGTCAGCCCACGCGGGAGCGGAAAATAACAAGCTGCTGAAAATAATAGCGCTTTTTGTAAAAGCAAACAAATGACGGAGCTTGAACATGGGATCCTCCTGAGAAGATCCCGATCGCTATCATTATATTCCTCTGTATACAACGATGCAGGCCTTCGAGGTCTTCATTCTCGCAGTGAGCTGATAGCCGCCATTGGGTTTTTCGATGCCGATGTCGATCGCTGCTCACTTCCAGTGGCTTCCAAAATTTCCCGCCAGCGGCTGTAACCTTTTCCCGGAAAGTTTCGAACATTGGATCAGAAGCCAGGCTGTGTTTGCCGAGGCCGCTAACTGACCGGAGATTTAAGATGCGCTTTTCAAAGATTGCCTTAGCAGTCGTATTGACGCTAGGCCTTTCTGCCGTATTGGGTTCTCCCCCCGCATTCGCTGGAACGGAGCAGCCGTTCACGCAGCAGGCGTTTGAGAACTCTCAGCATGAGGGTAAGTCAATTCTGGTGCACATTACGGCACCTTGGTGCCCATATTGTGCCAAGCAGAGGCCAATCCTCGATACGCTGGAAACCAAAGCTGCATTTAGGAATTTGGTCGTCTACAATGTCGATTTCGACACACAAAAAGATATCGTCCGCGCCGTGGGCGCCCAGAAGCAAAGCACTCTGATCGTCTTCCATGGCATCGCCGAAAGGGCTCGCTCAATCGGTGATACTGACGCCGTGTCCATCGAGACGCTCCTCGAAAAAGCGAATGACTAGCATTCTGGCTGACACATTTGTTGCGCAAGCAGAACTCGTCTCAACGAAGAACGACCTATGGAGACATTGGCGTGACCTTATCATTTTCGAGTATGGGATTAGGATTTGCTGCCGGCATCATCTCGACCTTGTCTCCCTGCGTGCTACCCTTACTGCCGCTCGTACTCGGCCCGGCGCTTGCCGTAAATCGGCAGGCGGTGGCCGCGTTGCTTGTCGGTTTGACATTGTCTTTTGCCAGTATCGGGATGTTTGTTGCCACGGTGGGCTTTGCAATCGGTCTCGACGGCGATGTGTTCCGTAACATATCGGCTATTCTGTTGGCGGCGTTGGGCGCTGTGCTGCTGAGCGGCGCATTACAGCAACGCTTCGCTTTGGCAACCGGCGGCATCAGCAACGTCGGTGGTCGCATTATCGCGGGCATGGATCCGGGCAGTATTAAAGGGCAGTTCGCGGTCGGCGTGCTACTGGGCGCCGTCTGGAGCCCTTGCGTGGGACCAACGCTCGGTGCTGCTTCCATGTTCGCAGCCCGGGGTCAAAACCTGGCAAATGCAACTGCAATCATGCTTGCATTCGGGTTTGGGACCTCGGTCCCTTTGCTTGTCATTGGATCGCTATCGCGAACCGCGATGATGCGCTGGCGGGGCCAAATGATGAGCGCCGGGAACGCGGGCAAGCTTATACTCGGTGGCAGCGCAGTAATAGTTGCGGCGCTGATCCTGACAGGTACCGATCGCGTTCTGGAGTCTGCACTTGTTGCCGCTTCACCTGCGTGGCTTGCCGACTTCACTACGCGGCTTTGAGGTGCATGAGTTGCGCGAGACGGATCCGCAGAAGTGGTCAGTGCTCATGGTACGGGCGCAAGGTGGCGATATGGATGCCTATCAAAGTCTACTGCTTGGCGTCACACCCTATCTGCGGGCCATCGCAAGCCGGGCACATCCCAATGGGAGTGATGTGGAAGATACTGTTCAGGACGTGCTGCTTACGTTGCATGAGGTACGACAAACCTATGATCCGTCACGCCCATTCAAGCCCTGGCTGGCTGGCATTGCGCGATATCGTATTGCGGACCGCTTGCGAATTCTGGGGCGGGCCGTGGCCCGAGAAGTTCCGCTGGACGCCGAGCACGAATCCATTGCCGCCAGCGCCCAAAGCCACGACGCACTGGATAACCGCGCCGTCAACGCTGCCCTACGGGCTCTTCCGGAAGGACAGCGTCAGGCCATCATGCTATTGAGGTTGAAGGAGCGATCGCTGAAGGAAGCTGCTGCGGAGAGCGGGATGTCGATTGCGTCTTTGAAAGTCTCCGTTCATCGAGGCATCAAAGCGCTCAGGCGTCTTTTGGGCGAAGGGGGTGAGTAGATGGAGACCAGTGCTTTCATCAAGACCTTGGCCAACGCGGCCGAGCCGGTGCGCGCCATTCAACGGCCGATGGTTCGCACCGTCTACTGGCTTCTGATTGCCGGTGCTGTCCTGATTTTGCTGTTGGCCGAGCATGGCCTTCGGTCGGACATCGCAAACCAGCTGCGAAATCCGCTGTTCCTCATCGGAACGACGGCATCCTTTCTGACAAGTGTGCTGGCCGCACATAGTTGCCTGGTTGCAAGCCTGCCGGACCGTTCTCGGGTCTGGCTGCTGCTGCCCCTTGCACCGCTCGCGGTATGGATGACAACCGTCGGTTATGGTTGCCTCACGAATTGGGTGAACTACGACGCCGGCGAATTGCGAATGGGGATTGCTGTTCAATGCTTCGCCACGGTCCTTCTCGTCAGCTTGCCATTGTCGATATCGATATTCGTGATGTTGCGGCACGCCGTTCGCTTGCGTCCGACTTTCGTGACCTTGGTTGCCGGGTTGGCCGTTGCCGGAATGACGTCGACGGCGATGTCGCTCCTCTATCGCCTCGATGCCACCATCATGAATCTGATCTGGAACCTCGGAACGGCGGCTCTGATCGTCATCTTCAAAGCGATTTTCGGGCGACGAGTCCTGAAGGCAATCGCAGGAGCCGTCAGAGGCTAACCAGTAGGATCAACACCGCAACAGGTGAGAACGGATTGGGTAGCTTTTTGCTGGCTGCCGCAGATCTTGCCGGAGCAGATAGCCCGTCCAATGTACTGTGTATGGTCGCCGCTGTCAGCCATGGCAACTGCCTTGCAGTTCGGCACTGCCCGCAAACCTGCCCCGCTTAGTACGCGGGATAAAATCGGTGGCAGCGCTTCAGCGAGCGAACATAAGCCGGCAGGCTATTTCACCGCAATTCGCAATGGAAACGTTCTTGATGGTCAGATCTATTTTTCCTGAGAGGCACGTCTGCGGTTTCCTAAGACATAGGCGACGATGGCAACGTGGACAAGGATCGCCGAGAGGAGGCCGAGCACATGATGAGGCCAACTGACACCCGAAACAGATGAGACCTCGACCAAAGCCCAGATGCCGAGCGGCAGAAACAAGACGATGCCGCTGACGAGGCCGGGATTATAGCTGCGCAGGCGGATGGCCGAGATGATATGCACAACCGAATTGACCAGTGTCAGATAGACGCCGATCAACCCGAAGCCAGCACCATATTCTGCCGCCAGCCAGATCGAGATCATATTGATGCCCCAGACGCCCGGGACATTGATGACGAAAATCGCAGCCGACGACAGCAGTGTGCAGCCATTGCCTAGCATGTCGTTGACGAAACGCCCGAAACGATTGGCGTCGTGCTCCTCGTATTGATGAAGCATGTAGACAGGCAGCTGCAGGAAAATGGCAATCATCGGCCAGGGCCAGCCACGCAGCATAAGGGGTGTGAGGCAGAGGATCAGGATACCGGCCAGCATTCCACCGTAAATCCAGCTTTTGAAGATGCGATCAAACATGGGAAGTTCCTGCGAATTCGGGTTTCTCTAGCGAGTGTCGATTTGTGCCAAAGTTTGACCGATTCGGCACCAGAAGCTCCAATTTACAATTGAGTTTTCGCACATGGCACGGACTGGAGTAGCGACCCGAATTGAGCTACCACGTCCTTCCAACCAATCTCCATAGTGGCTCTTCCTGGATTGTTATGGCGAAGCTTTTTCTTTCCGCCCTGGCGGATAAATGCGTGATCAAGTTTCCTTTTCTGCTGGATTTTTCAACCGGCTCCGGGATGGGCGGGATGCGGATGCACGGGCTGCCAGCATTCTCGCTCGCGAGGCAATGGCGCTACCACCGAATGCGATCGCTCGCTTATTGAGCGCGTTTTGTTCTTTCGATATTCCGGAAAGACCAGCGCTCATCGACAAGGCTTTACCGGCGCCGCATGACCGCTCGACCGAGATTTTTTATCGCGATCGTATTGCGGATCTGCACGCAGTTTCTCTCGCGCCTATGGCCTTGGCAGATCCCAACCAAGCCCTCGACTTGGCTCCCTAGATCCTCGGGCTCCCTGACAGCGACGCCGACTCGCCTGAGATTGTTGCAATGCTGCTGGCAATTTTGAGCCACATGTATTGTCTGACACCGGGTATTCCGGTGGAGGCAACTGAACTTCCCCCGCCAAGTCTGGTGCTGCTAACCTTCTAAACAATCTGGGACCTCGCCGTGCGAATGCGACGCGCTCAGCCATATTCGAGATACTTGCCGACAAGCTGGAGCGCGCCAGGCGGGCTGGAAAATTCAATTTCGATGCATCAGCCGTGGCGGCCGTTGCGGCCAAGCTCGGCGAGCCTAGACTTGCAAAGGTGGCTATTGATTTTTCTGACGCGGGTCACGGAACTCATGTCGAATACAATAGCGGCCTGTTCAAACTGATCGGTGATATCGCCGAACTACAGCGTTTGCCGTCCATGACGCACCGTTTTCAAAGCAAGATCACCCCCTGTCTGACAATCGCCACATTACAGTTGCAGGAGGGGAATTCGCAGGCAGCTTTCGAGACAGCCGAATCAATCATCCAAGAAGCACTGGTCGGCGAGAACCTCAACGAGACCGACATCGTCAATGCGGTGCAATCTGTTATTGGCTTGCACTTACTCGGCGGTGATCAGAGCGGTGCACTCACACTTGCCAAAAGGGCTTCCGAAACGTTGATGGCGCTTGTAAGCCCGCGCATCTACAGCCTTTCGATTTTGTCTTCTCAGCTCTCGCATGTCGGCGATACACAGGCTGCTGCCGAGCTCTGCCGACGTGGCTACGACATCTACGCATCCTCACCCCCTAACTCCTATCCCGAACACTACTACCTCGCCTACGCCGCGTATTGGGCAGGCCTTGGCGACATGTTCTCCGAACTCAAAGCCAAGGTTCCGTCTGAGCATCGCGAGATTTTCTGGGTATGGTTTGTAATGCTCGCGACGGATCATCGGAATGCTAGCCCAAACGACAGCGATGTTTTAGCCGGTGGCGGCGTCCGACTCTGGGACAGGTTGATCGAGCGTGCCATCGTACTGGGTGATCGCGAAAAAGCGATAGCCTTTCTGCCAAAGGCAATTCAGGCGACGATCAATGGCGCAAATGCAGGATCTCTCCAGACGCTACGCCAACTTGCGGCCTATGCGGTATGCCTAGGCCGTCCAGATACGGCGAAAGACGCCCTATATCATGCCGCTCGCGTGGCCACCGTGGTGGGCAAAGGCCACGACGGCATTAAGGCACAGCTTGACGTCCTGATCTGGAAGCGAGCGCTGGCGCGAAATGAGCTCACGGCGACTATGCGCCTACCGTAGTTAGCGAAAAGACTGGGAGGCATGAGATGCCTTTCCTCCTAAGCCACCTAGCTGATTCAGAGTAAGCGCAGTCCTGGGCCACGGCGGGTGGGATCTGATGCTGCTATTTTGTGGGCTGATGGGCAGCCAGACGCTCTGCCTGTACCAACGCGGCAGTTTTGGTTTTAAAGGGGTCGACATCATGGTCTTCCGTGTCAGGCAACCATTTCGGAAGGAACCACCAGCCTCCAGGGGGGTAGCTGGAACTGTTTCTCACAGAACCGACATTCTTGGCGAAGCTAGGCAGCTTCTGTTGCCCCGTCAAGATTGGCAAACATGTGGTCGAGATTGAGGAAACAAACCATCCCGTGGTCGAGAGGGATGATCCCGTGAGAAAACGCCGGATCGAAGGTCCTGCCGAGATCGGGCACGGGCTGAATCTGGTCGCTGGCAATGGAAAGGATATCGGACACGCGGTCGACGACCAAACCGATGATGTTGTCGCCAATTTCCGCCACAACGATGGCACTGCGATCGGTATGGGTTGCGCTGCGAACCCCAAGCTTTGCCGCAAGGTCGATGACCGGGATCACCAAACCGCGCAGGTTCATCACACCAAGAACATCCGGCGGAGCATGGGGCAGCGGCGTTGCCGCCGCCCATCCCCGGATCTCCCGGATCGCGGTCGTCCTGATGCAGAACTGCTGCTCGCCGAGATGGAAGGCGATGATTTCCATCGTCGTGTTGTTGAGCAAGGATTCCATCAAAACTCCTCCCATTCCTTCGTCGCCGCGACTGCCGTGGTGCGTCTGCCGAATGCTCCGGCAAGTTTCTGAGTGAGCGCACGAGCCGGCGAAGCCACAGGCCTGCTGTCGTGCCGAGCAGCGTGTGTCGGAACGACCTGACCACCGAGCTTGAAGCGAGCGATAAGCTGCGCCAAATTTGCGGCTTCGTCGGCAAGCCGGTTCGTGGCCGCCGTCGATTCTTCCACCATTGCTGCGTTCTGCTGCGTCGTTTGATCCATCTGATTGACGGCGGTGCTGACTTCCGACAGGCCTGTCGATTGCTCCTTCGCAGCCGTGGCGATCGAATGTACGTGCTCATTGACCTTGACGACATGGCCCTGGATAAGACCAAGGGCCTCGCCGGTCGCGGTCACCAACTTGACGCCAGTGTCGACTTCCTCGCCAGACCGGTTGATCAACGCCTTGATGTCCTTGGCGGCAGTCGCCGAACGCTGCGCCAGTTCGCGTACCTCCTGGGCGACGACGGCAAAGCCCTTGCCCGCATCACCGGCGCGCGCTGCCTCCACCCCGGCATTGAGCGCAAGAAGGTTCGTCTGGAATGCGATCTCATCGATGACATTGATGATCTGGCCAATCTCGCCCGAAGCCTGCTCGATCCGCCCCATGGCCGCTACAGCATCCTTGACGACGGCACTCGACCGCTCGGTGCTCCTACGGGCTTCATCGACCATGTGACTGGCCTCCGTTGCCCGCTCCGTCGAACTTTTCACCGCGACAGTGATCTCTTCGAGAGCGGAAGACGTCTCCTCAAGTGCGGCCGCCTGCTGCTCCGTGCGCTTCGACAGATCACCGGAAGCGATGCGCATTTCGTCCGCGCCGCCATTGATCGTGTCGATCGCCGATCGAACCTCACCGAGAACGGAGCGAAGATTGGCCATCGTCGCGTTGACGTTGTCCTTCAACTCGCCGAAGGCACCCTGGAACTCGCCGCGCATGTTCTCGGTCAGATCGCCATCGGCAAGTGCTGAGACAACCCGGCCGGTTTCAGCGACACCACGGTCGACGGAGGTCACGAGCTCGTTGACGCTTGCGGCAAAGCTGTCGAGGTCGGCGTTGTCATAATGCTTGCTGATACGTTGAGTAAAATCACCCCTAACGGCAGCCGACACGACTTCGCCGATGCTTGATTGCAGATCGGCGCTCTTGGCCTGCCACGCCGCCTCCTGCGTGTTCATTTCCTGGACTTTGATACCGTTCTGCTTGAACACCTCGACGGCACGCGCCATGGCACCCAGTTCGTCACCACGTGTGGAACCGGGAACATCGACCGCGAGATTTCCTTCGGCGATCACCGTCATCGTGTCGGTCAGCCTTGTCATCGGTCGCACAACCTGCGTGACGGTCACATAGACGCTCAGCAAGAGCGCAAACAATTCGCCAATCCCGAGAACAACATAGGCGGTGGTGATCGTCGTGTCGGCAACGGCGCTCGCCGCATCGTTCTTTCGTTTCAGCTCCGCCTTGGCCCAGTCATAGAATTTGGTGGCATCACTATCAAACTTTCGGCGAGCGGGCATGAAGCTCTCCTTGCCGAGCTGCAATGCCGTTGCGTTGTCGTCGGCTAGCGCTGCCTTTTCGATCGGCGCCGCCGCTGCTCGCACCGCGGCGAGATCGGACGCCAGCATCGTAAAGTCATCCTTCCGCGCGGGATAATAGACTGCCCCCTGCTCGATAAGTTTGCCGGCTTCGTTAAACACTTGAGTCAGCTCTTCGGTGGATTTCTGCATGTCCGAGCCGTCGGTTTCCGCGATCATGCGGTAGAGAACGCGACCGATGGAATCGGAGGTTCCTGTGATCTCCGCCAGTTTGAGCGACCCATTCACGTCGTCATCGAGCACAGCGCTGTAAGCGTTGTCTATCGACCGCAATTTTGTCGCCTCGTAGATGCCGACGGCGGCCCCAATCGCAACCGTCACGAGCGTCAATATCAGCAACTTTCTACCTATCATTAGAGATTCCAATGTATTGGTAAACATCGACGGGATGCTCTTTAAGTCAAGAAAACACAATTAGAGTGCGACCTGGTAAAGATTAAACAATCTCTGCGTTAGTTCGCGCCATATATTTCCGATTCAAATCATTTAAATCGTAAGGCCAGGCTATCTGCGCCGTTTGCCGGAATTCTTTCGAGATAATACTTAGTCACGTATAGTTAAATAATTTTTTCGAGATCTCACTGCGTCGTAAGAGCTGCAGATCGGACAGGGCCGCACTCGAATATCAGTCGAGTCTTTTGTCATCACGTTTCGGGCGGATTGGTCGAACTCATTGGGTAAAGCTATTCGCTGCGATATAGTATGTCCGTTCACCCCGTATGTGCAAAACATCGCACCGTTCTATCCGGAGAAAGACGAGGGGCGAATAAAGTGGCTTTGATGGAGTGGACGCCTCCTCAAAATGGTGGTCAATGTCTCTATTCTGGCACACAGATGCCGTCGGGGGACGTCCACCCCATCAGAGCCCCCCAATTCCGCCCCTTCGTCTTTGTCACAAAGCCGCATCGGAATGTGCTGTAGTAAAGTTGGTATGATCAACTTTGCCCGAGCGTGACCATGCGAATTCGCCTTCTTTCCAAGCTTCTCATAGCCGGTCTGATGTCGCTGATGTTCCAAGGGGCGGCCCTGGCGCAGCCGGCGCAGATTGTTATCGCGCGTCATGCCGAGAAACTCGACCCCTACGCGATTTGCGACATGGGTACCCAGCGCTCCCAGGCGCTGACGGAGCAATATGTCGGCCGCGGCGCGGCGCACCCCCTCTTCGGCACCAAAGGCCCAGACGCGATCCTCGCGATCGGCCTGCATCCGATTGAGACGAGCACGCCGATAGCGCAGAGTTGGGGGATGCCGGTCGTCGCATACACGGTCCTTCCGGCCAAGGGCGGCAAAGGCCGCGCGGAAAAAGTCCTCGAAAACCAGCGCACCCAGCAAGCAGCGCATGATGTCCTCACCGAACCACGCTACGACGGCAAGATCGTGCTGATGATCTGGGAGCATGATCACATTGCCAAGGCCAAGCTCGAACAGGAATTCCCGGGAGAGAAGGTCACTCTGCGTCAACTTCTTCATCTCGATCAGATTGCCGACGTGCCCGACACATGGCCCGACGCGACCTACGACTACTTCTGGATCATCGATTACGCGCCCGGCAATCCAGTGCCGACAAAGTTTCGCATGGTGCGGCAGGTCTTTGTTCCACCGTTTGAAACCCTCCCGGCCAATAGTTGGGGCGAGCCAGAGCCGAACCATATAGCTGCGGGCTGCCTCAAATAGCGGTGAGATCCGAGCAGGACCGGCCCGGCCGGACCGCCATCAACCGCTATGACGAATGCCGAGCACTCCGGCTGGTGCGCATCCGCGCAGGCGGCAGAGAGGACTTCGCAGACGCAGCTTGATGACACTCCACACCCACTGATTCGACGGCACTGACACTGAGCGGCCGTTGATTTCGTCCATGTGGACCGGGATCTGTTGCGATGCGTCGACGGATAAGTCATGAGCATCGGGAGATGCCAGAGCTGAAATCTGGCCACCGTTGAATCTAAGCTGCGAGTTGAAGCTTGATGTTGAGTGCTGTCGGTCTTGCGATTGTCCTGTTCGCCTCTACGAATATCGACGACATCTTCGTTCTACTGGGCTTTTTCGCCAATCCGAAGTTTCAGACGCGACAGGTCATTATCGGCCAGTATCTCGGCTTTGCCGTCTTGGTCGCCGCCAGCCTCCTGGCATCGCTCGTTTCGCTCGTCTTTAGCCCCGCCCATGTCGGCTTGCTTGGACTACTTCCAATCCTCATCGGCGGCAAGAAGCTTGTCGAGCTATGCGTAAGCCATGGCGACCCGGAAGATGACTTAGGCAAGCCTGCCCTCGGCAATGTTCTCGCCGTCGCAGGCGTAACGATCGCAAACGGCGGTGACAATATTGGCATCTACACGCCAGTGTTTGCCACCAGCCCCGCTGCATCTATTGTGGCGACGATCCTGGTGTTTGTCATCATGGTGGCGATCTGGATCTTGATATCCCACTTTCTGGTCAATCATCGTGCGCTCGGTGCGCCCATCCGGCGGTTCGGACACATTGCGACACCCATCATTCTAATCGTAATCGGGGCGCTCATCCTGTATGAAGCCGGCAGCCTGCCCCATCTCTCATTGTAGCCTGTTCACAAAAAGGGTATAACTCAGCCGTCCTGGCCATCCCTGTGACAAGGCTCTCTTGTTCCCTACTTCCTAATGCACTATATCTTTTCCCCGAAAAGGTATAATGCGAGGCGACCCTTGAAGACCATTGACCTTATGTACCAGACCATGCTCGCCGAGCTGGGCCAGCGTTCGCTCGACGCTGCATGGACAGCCGACTTTCCTCCAGAGGGTAGATTTACTCCCGTCACGGTGAAGGGTCGGCGCTACTGGTATTTCGACATCCCCGATGGGACAGGTGGTAGGACACGTCGCTATGTCGGTGCCGCGGACGATCCGGACATCGCGCAGCGTGTCGAGGCTCACAAGCGCGACAAGGACGATCTCCGCGCAAGACGTCGCCTGGTCTCGTCCCTGACCCGAGAAGGTGGCATGATCGCGCCCGACCACATGTCCGGCGACGTCGTCGAAGCTCTGGCGGCCGGCGGCTTATTCCGGCTCCGTGGCGTTCTGATCGGGACCGTCGCTTTCCAAACATACGCGGGCATTCTCGGCGTTCGGCTACCCATGGCCGCGCTCCTGACCGGCGATGCAGATCTGGCCCAGGACTACGCCATTTCCCATGAGGTCGAAGACAGTCTACCGCCCATTCTCGATCTGCTGCAGGCGGTCGACCCTTCCTTCCGGGCGGTGCCTCATCGATCGGGCGGAGCCGCCTCCTCCGCATTCGCTACCGAGAGCGGCTATCGCGTTGAGTTCCTGACCTCGAACAGAGGTAGCGACGACTATATGGATCAGCCCGCGAGGATGCCCGCCCTTGGCGGTGCCAGCGCCGATCCTCTGCGCTTCCTCGATTTCTTGATCCGCGATCCGGTCCGCACGCTGCTCCTGCACAAAAGCGGCATTCCGGTTGTTGTCCCGGATCCGTCCCGGTACGCTGTCCATAAGCTCATCGTCGCCAGCCGCCGGCACATCGACGGAATGAGCGCGATCAAACGGGATAAGGATATCCGGCAAGCCGAGCTGCTGTTCGAAGCCCTAGCCCTAACGCGCCGGATGTCTGACCTAGCGCTGGTCTACAATGAGGCATGGGAGCGTGGCTCAGCATGGCAAGACGCCATACGGGCAGGGGCAGCGATGATGACCGATACTGGCCGTCGGCAGCTCCTCGATACCCTTCAGCTCGGCGCTACCCAAATCCGGGAAGATATCACCACACCGTTCTGAAGAGCGCCGTCATATCTTTACACAAGAATGGGGACTGCCTTGGATGTGCCCATGACCAAGGGATTAGAAGACGCTTAGCGAAGCAAAAGCACAGGAATGGATGGATGCAGTCGGGGCCGAGGCTCGGCTGGAGCCTATCTTGGATGAGGTGGATGCGACCTACACTCGGGGAATTCAAATCATTCCCGGGCCTGAATGGCTCCTGCTGCCATCCGCCTCGTCAATAGTCTCATCGGAAGCAAAGCTATATCATTCTGTGCAAGGGTCAGGATGAGGTGATCGTCGAACACGCGCTTCGAGATTCAACAAAGCCGATGGGTGTTGCCGAATACCGGCTCTCTGACGCCCTTCCCGAGCCGTTGCAGACAGAGCTACCGACAGAATCGGAATTTGCACGCGAATTTCCCCTGCGCTTACCTCTTGGCTCTCGCCATTAACCATCTATTAAGATTTGCGGCGCCGGCCTGGCCGCCCAAATTGACTTTGGGTGCCGCAAAACTTAACGATCCGTTAATATTGTTCCTTAGGTAAAGGCGACTTTATGTTTTGCGTAGTCCGGCCAACCAGGATGCTCTCCCTATATAAGAGCATTGTCTCGGCTTTGACCTTTGCCATTGCGCTGCTTTCGTACGGCGCGAGTGCATCGGCTGCATCAAACCAGTTTATGTCGACAGGATCGATAACCTCACAGCCGATCGGGCATTACGAATTTTGCAAGCGGCGGCCTGATGAATGCTCGATGCATCCCACTGATTTGCACCCAATCACGATCAACCAAAAGACTTGGGATGAGATCGTGGAAGTCAACACCTCCGTAAATAAATGGGTCCACCCAATCAGCGATATGGATCACTACGGCGTCGTCCAGTATTGGAATTATCCTGACGACGGCATGGGCAATTGCGAGCACTACGCTCTGGAAAAGCGAAGGGAACTCATGGAAAAGGGCATGTCGCTCGCCGATTTGCTAATCACGGTTGTCCGCCTGCCGGATGGCGAAGGTCATGCGGTCGTCACCGTGCGCACCGACCGCGGCGATTTCATTCTCGACAACCTGACCGACGACGTAAAGAACTGGACGCAGACGCCATATCATTTTCTGAAGCGCCAGGCGACCGATGATACCGGGCGTTGGGTGGATATCATCCAGGAGCCGATTGTCGTGGCCACTATCGTGAAATAGCGATCCGAGCGTTCCCGGGTGATAAATCACTTCCGAACCGATTTCCCCAAGCAATATGCCTCAGTCCGCAGAATTATCCGGCAACCGGGCCGCACCCTTTGTCTACGATGGCGCAATAAACGGTAACGTCGCCATCATGGACAACTTGCCGATGAAAATTACGCTATCCTCTGTCAAGGTTCGCCTCACTAAGCTTGGGCTCGGCTCCGGCCTATCCAGGGCACTTCCTGAATCCAGACTGCTCGTCGAGGGGGCTATCCCTCCGCCAGAGTCGTGCAAACCCCGGGGTGTCCGTTTGTGTCGAGATTTCACCCAGATTTGCATTTCATCGTAACCCTGTCTGGATGTCGAAACCACAAATTCGTCAATGGATTCGCAGCCGCTGATTGGATCAGCCTCAAATGCAAATCTAGATCAAAGCGCGATGAAACTGAACAGTCGAGCCCTTGAATGTCTCACCAGAATCCATTCTCGCTGACGCTGGAAGGACAATTTCAGCCTTTCCCTGGGCCGGTGGCTTCTTTGGGCCTGAGCCCGAAATCCTCAAAGCCCTCAAAACACTCGCAAGCATACCGCCGCCTTGCTTGAACTGAAGGTAATCATCATAGGGGATACGGCCTCTCGCATAGGCGGTGAGGACACGGCGGCAAAACTCTAGCCGGACATTCGCCTCCGACACACCCATGAGCTTCGCAAGCCCTTCCTGCACCTCAGGTCTGATGCCACCGTGGCTGCATGCCTCGATGTTCCAATTGAGAGCCGATGGATCGCTCAGCAAATTTTGTCGTATTCATATCCGCCCCTGCTTGCCGCCGATTGTGCCTGTGCCGGTATTGTAAGCGCCGCCATAGCGATCGCCCCCGAAATTATTTGCCTTTTTCACTGTGCCCGTTTTCCCTTTGATTGGTCTACCGCTCCTGCATGGCCTCGGAGGCGACTTGTGCAAGCGGCGAGAACTGCCTGAAGATCCTATACGATCTCTAAGATCCGCCCTGGTCTTCCGCTTCTAAGTCGATATCGGCCTCTAGATCGAGCTCCAAATCCATTTCGTCGCCAAGACCACTAGCATCTGTTGTAGCTGCCGCCTCCGATTGAACTTCCTGCTCGGAGTCACCGCGAAAAACCTCGTAAAGGAATTCGAGTTTCGCTAGCATTTCGTATCAAGTATCGATAGTTAGCCATCAGACGCCAAACCTTGCTATCTTCGCCGCAAAGCACTATCTTTGCGCCATGATATCCGGGCCAGGAGTGCTCAACATGTCCGAACCGCAGCTTTCCATCCGCAGCTCCAAGGCACGCGATCTGGCGCACGCGCTGGCCAGACGTACCGGCCAACCAATCAACAAGCTCGTCGAGATCGCGCTCGAGCACTACGACCAAGAACTGCGGCAAAAGCCAACACAGACGCCAGCCGACACGCTTTGGGAGTTAATGGCGGAGGGCCGACGGTCCGTGCCACCCGGCACCACCTCCGCCCACGATGATCTCTACGACGAAAATGGCTTGCCGAAATGATCGCCGTCGATACGTCGGTGATTGTGGCCACTTCACTGGGAGAGCCCGAAGCTGAACGGTTTCATGCGCTCGTCACCCGTCAGGAAGTCGTCATTGGCTGGCCGACCTTGCTTGAGGCACGAATGGTGCTCACCGGCAAGAGCTTTCCCAACGCTGCAACCATCATTTCACAGCTCGTGGCGCTGCCAAATGTGACCGCGTTGGCCTTTGGCGAGCGGCATTATTATGCCGCCGAGAAGGCCTTCGACCTGTTTGGTAAAGGTCGCCATCCGGCCAGCCTGAACATAGGCGACTGCTTCTCCTATGCCGTTGCCGCGGTTGCCAAGGCCCCTCTCCTCTTCAAGGGAAATGATTTCGGGCAGACAGACGTAAAGTGCCATCCCGCATCGGCTACGCAATGACAAGCAAAGCTGTCGTCCAGCCCTCCCCCGCTGATCCAGTGCTCAACCGCGCCGAAGAACTCGATGCGCTCGACGCCATCCTGCCAATCGACCGCCGCGACCAACTGGCGACGCTGCTGACGGACGAGGATGTCGCCACCCTCAAGTATCTCGCCAAGGAAGGAATGGGCGCCAATACGCTGCGCGCGCTTGCCTCCGATCTCGGCTATCTCGAAGCCTGGTGCGAGCTTGCCACCGGCAGCGCCCTCCCCTGGCCGGCGCCGGAAAGCCTGCTCCTGAAATTTGTCGCCCATCATCTCTGGGATCCGGTCGAACGCGCCGAGGATCGCACCCATGGCATGCCTGACAACGTCGAGGTGGGACTGCGGACCAAGGGGCTCTTGCGTGCCGACGGTCCGCACGCGCCGGATACCGTGCGCAGGCGACTGACGTCCTGGTCGATCCTCACCCGCTGGCGTGGCCTGAGCGGATCGTTTTCCGCCCCTTCCCTGAAATCCGCACTCAGGCTCGCGGTGCGGGCCAGCGCTCGGCCAAGGCGACGCAAGAGCAAAAAGGCGGTCACCGGCGATGTCTTGGCAAAGCTGCTGGCCACCTGCGACGGTGAACGCCTGGTCGATCTTCGCGATCGCGCGCTGCTGCTGACCGCATTTGCCTCCGGCGGCCGGCGGCGCTCCGAGGTCGCCGACCTGCGGGTCGAGGATCTGGTCGATGAAGAACCAGTCCATGATGATCCAAGAAACCCCACCTCCCCTCTCCTGCCGTGCCTCACTGTCAACCTCGGCCGCACCAAGACGACGACGGCAGACGACCGCGTGCATGTGGTGCTGATCGGTCGGCCTGTCGAGGCGCTGAAGCGCTGGATTGAAGAAGCTAGGATCGAGAGCGGTCCGCTCTTCCGGCGGATCGACCAGTGGGGCAATATCGACCGGCGAGCGCTGACGCCGCAATCGGTCAATCTGATTTTGAAGAGCCGGTGCAAGCTGGCTGGGTTGGATGCCGAGATGTTTTCCGCGCATGGGCTGCGGTCCGGCTATCTGACGGAAGCCGCCAATCGTGGCATACCGCTACAGGAGGCGATGCAGCAATCCCTACATAAGTCAGTGACGCAGGCCGCGAGCTACTACAACAATGCCGAGCGAAAGAACGGACGCGCGGCTCGGCTCATTCTGTGAACTATGACATTCGCGCTCTCCAGCTCTGCCAAGGCATCGCCGTATCAATCATCCGCTTGTAAAGAAGGGCCGACTAGCGTCGATTTTAGTGCCGCCACAATAAACACCTGTTGGCCGTCACGACTATTTTTGGTTCGCTGGGCAATAACGCCAAAAATGTCTGTGGCGGCTGCATGCTCCTAATTTTGGATTCATGAAGTCGTCCTAAGAAGACCTGCTAATCGGGAGAATTTAAGATGCAGAATATCACGAACATCTTACGAGCGGTTGTTTTTACGGCAGCCATTGCCTCGACTTCGACGGCTTGGGCCTCAGGCTTTGAGAACATCATCGTCTCGAACAGCAAGGATGCCGATGCGACAGAGACGACGCTTCCGGCGAACAGTGCCGCCATTTATCTGTCGGCGGACGTTGCAGAGGACATTCAGTCAGGCTCAAAGATCACCGTTTCGTGGATCGCTGTTGATACCAACGGTGTGGCACCAGCGAATTATAAAATAGACGAATCCAGTTTCGATATCGGCTCGCTGGAAAACCGCGTTGATGCGTCACTTAGCAAACCGAACGCAGGTTTCCCCGTCGGCAAATACCAGGCGGTCCTATCTGTGGACGGCAAGGTGCTGAAAACCGTCGACTTTTCCATCAAGTAGGCCCGTCCGGATACCGAGCAGGCCATAACGGACATTTCCAGATGAAGTTCGCGTGAACACCGCGGTAATGTCCTGTTCATTCGCGGGGGTGCCATGCGAAGCTGGTTTCAATGTTCTAGGTGTCGAGACGTCGCCTTGATGGACGCTGGGCGAAAGCGTGATGCCCTGACAGAATGGCTGGCGACAGACCTCCCCGGGCGCTTCGAAAATCGGGGGGGTCACAGTGAATGAACCGATCGCCTTGGCATGGAGCAATCTTATGGGCCTTGCAAAGCGCAGTGGTCGAGGGCTTTCATCTATGGACGGTTTGATTGCCGCCACCGCGATTGTCCATGACCTCACGATCGCGACCCGCAACGTCGAGGATTTTGAGGGATTTGGAATGGCTTACCGGCACCATCGATCTACGGCATTGCGATAGCCTTAAGTAGAACGTCGGCATAGGTTCGGCTCTCGTTCAATCGCTTTTCATACAAGGCAGCCGCCGCATCTCTGCCGGACCTGCGCGCATCCTCGGCCATCTTTTGGGTAAGGGCGATCCGCTCTTCCATGATCCTCAGCGCCACGCGAACCGCCTCGTCCACCGAGCCCTCCTGTTCACTCGCGAGGGCTTCGGCGGTGTAGGCGTGGCCGACCTGGCACCGGAACCGCAGTGGCGAGCCTTGTTTGATTTGTGAAAGGACACCCCCACATGCCGGGCATGTGAGCGCAACCGGATCGGCGAGCCGTGCGGTCGTCTCGGCATCCGCTCGCCTGCCCAAAGCGATTGCGACCTCGCTCCTGATATTTTCCGGAATTTCGACAGCAGGACCTGCTTCTTCACTGCAGAGCTTCACCAAAAGCTCCGCCATATTCGACAACGGGGCGCGATAATCGACATCGCTGGCTTGAAGCGCTCCCATCGGCATATCCGGAGCGAACGCATCCGCAGGTGTTTGCACCACGGTGATCCCACCGCATCGTTTGACATCCGCGAGCCCGGCCGCCCCGTCATTGAGCATGCCCGTCAGCACCACCGCAATCGCTCGTGGTCCGAAGGAGACGCCGACGGAGCGAAAAAGTGGATCCAGTGCCGGACGGGCCATATTCTCGCGCGGTCCCCGGCCTAATCTCATCCGATCGCCCATCACCAGGAGGTGGTGGTCGGCGGGAGCGACATAGGCGTGACCCGGCCGCAGAACCTCCCCATCTACCGCTGTCTGGATGGAAATCGCTGACTGGGCGTTAAAAATCTCGCCCAGCAGGTTGTTACCCTTAGCGCCGACATGAATAACGATAAACATCGATGCAGCAAGGTCGCCCGGCAGCCCCTGACAGAGCTGCCTGACCGCGTCCACAGCCCCTAATGATCCTCCGATTGCAATGATGTCGCGGCGGTTCATGTTATCTCCTGCGCCTCCCGAACATCTCAGAAACCTTTTTGTTCGATCGGACGGGCTCCACGGCCTTAAGACAAGCGGCCCAGCTCTGCCATTAGAACGATTGCCCGGACGCGGAACTAAAATGTACAATGCGAACTCATGAACGGCTGCGCTTTCTGGGGCAATGGCCAGCAGATAGGGAGATATGTCATGGCGTCAGATTCCGATCCGTCGATCGTAGGGGTCGGTGCATCAGCCGGTGGTGTCAAAGCCCTTCAAAGCTTCTTCGAGGCACTGCCGGACGAGCCGAACGCGGCTTTTGTCGTCATCGTTCATCTTGATCCGGAGTCCAGAAGCCAGCTCGCCGACATTCTCGCCACGAGAACGCCGATGCCGGTGTCTCAGGTCAACGAGACAGCAAAGCTCGAAAACAACCATGTCTATGTCATCGCGCCGAACAGCCGGCTTCTGATCTCCGATCACACAATTTCGGGAGTTCCTTTCGATGAGCCTCGTTTCCATCGCGCGCCGATCGACCTTTTCTTTCGATCGCTCTCTGACCAGCACGCCAATGGCCGCATTTATGGCGTCATCCTCACCGGGGCCGGCACCGATGGCGCCAACGGTGTTAAAGCACTCAAGGAGGCAGGGGGCATTATTCTCGTGCAGGATCCAAAAGAGGCGGAATACCCATCCATGCCGCGCAATGCGATCGATGCCGAAATCGCGGACTTCGTGCTTCCGATCCGAAGTCTGGCGCAACAGCTCACTGATCTTTTGAATGACGGTGAAAAGGGATCGGTTACCCCAGTACAGGATACGGACGAGGAGACGCTTCGACGCATATTGGGCCACCTTCGCATCAGGATCGGCCATGATTTTTCCTTGTATAAGCGCGCGACCATCCTGCGTCGGATCGCGAGACGCATGCAGGTCACGCGACAAGACAGCCTTTCGGATTACTATGCCTACCTGCGAGAGAACCCCGAAGAGGCTCAATCTCTTTTTGCCGACTTTCTGATCTCGGTTACTACGTTCTTTCGCGATCCACACGCCTTCAATCTTCTCGCCCGCGACGTCATACCCGTGCTTTTCGAAGGAAAGGACGCAGCCGGCAGCATCCGAGTCTGGGTGCCAGGCTGCGCGACGGGCGAAGAAGCCTACACGCTCGCCATCTTATTGCTTGAAGAAGCGGCTCGTCGAGATCTGAGGCCAGAACTTCAAGTTTTCGGTACTGATCTGGACGTCAGGGCTCTGGCCGTCGCCCGGGAAGGCCGGTTTCCCGCGACGATCGAAGCGGACATTTCCGATGAACGGCTTCGCCGGTTCTTTTTGCGCGAAGGAGAGCATTATCGTGTCCGACGAGAGCTTCGTGACGTAGTGCTGTTTTCCAATCACAGCCTTCTGCGCGATCCGCCTTTCTCGCGGGTAGACATGATCTCGTGTCGTAATCTTCTTATCTATCTCGATCGGGAATTGCAGCAGCAAGTCTGCAATACCTTTCATTACGCGCTTAATCCAGGTGGTTTCCTTTTCCTGGGGGCCTCAGAAAGCGCCGATCAGCCAGCCGGCCTCTTCAGGGCCATAGACCGTGATGCAAGAATCTATCGCTCGACAGGCAATCCGGCGGAAAAGCGATCCGCGCTACCGATGCTGCTTGGCCCCCGCCAGGCAGCAGAGGGCGGACCAGCAGTTCCCCGCCCCTCCTCGCCAGGCGCGAACATCGGCGATGCCGCTTTGCATCGGCAGATGCTGGAGAAGATCGCTCCCCCAAGCATGCTGGTAGACGAACATTTTCGAGCCGTTCACCTTTCGGAAAATGCGGGCCGGTTCCTCCAGTATTCCGCCGGATCGGTGAGCATGGAAGCGACCGAAATGGTCCGAGAAGCGCTTCGTTTCGATCTCAGGACAGCCCTTCACCGCGCCTTTGAGCGTGGCGAAGCGACACTCAGCATGGCGCTGCCGGTTCAGCTCGACGGCTCAAAGCGTAGCGTTTACTTGCAAGTGAAGCCCGTGCTTCAGGACAATGATCCGGCGCGCTATGCGCTCGTCATGTTCATCGAGGGTGAGGCGCTGGACGAAGACTCGCTCCCAGGTGGCGCTCGGTTTGATCGGGGAAGCGAAGGAGAGACCGTCAAACAGCTCCAAGAGGAGCTTCAGCTGGCTCATAGCCGTCTTCGTGCAACACGCGAGGAGTCCGAGGCGACGAACGAGGAGCTACGCGCTGCCAACGAAGAACTCCAATCGATTAACGAGGAGTATCGATCCACTTCCGAGGAACTGGAGACGAGCAAGGAAGAACTGCAATCCATCAACGAGGAACTCCAGACCGTCAACAATGAGCTAAAGCTCAAGCTGGAAAGCATCTCGCGCGCCCATAGCGATCTGCAAAACCTCATGGCAGCAACCGATTTCGGCACCCTGTTTCTCGATCCATACCTGCGCATCAAGCGCTTCACGCCTCGCCTGACGGAATTGTTCAACGTTACCGCAAGCGACGAAGGCCGTCCGATCACCGATTTCACTCACCAGCTCCGTTATGACGGATTGGCTGATCACGCCCGCGCTGTTTTGAAAGACCTGGCACCGGTCGAGCACGAAGTCCAAAGCCTCGACGGTGGATGGTTTCTTGTCCGCCTCCGGCCGTACCGCACTGTTGATGACAAGATCGATGGGGTCGTGGCGACCTTCGTCGATATTAGCGAACGCCGCCGCGCGGAGGAAGCCTTACGCGAAAGCGAGGAACAGCTCAGGCAGGAAACACTGTTGGTTGAACTCTCTCGTTCCCCGATTTTCGTCTGGGATTTCGATGGCGGCATCATTCAGTGGAACCGCGGGAGCGAGGAGCTCTATGGTTACTCGCGGCAGGAAGCGATCGGAAAGAGAAAGGAGACGCTGCTCAGGACGTCCGTTCCGGGCGGCACGTTCGATGAACTCCAGCAGTCGCTGCTGCAACAAAAGAGCTGGAGCGGCGAATTACTGCATCGAACAAAGGACGGGCGGCTTCTGACGGTGGAAACCCAAATCGAGCTGGCTTTGATGAGCGGTCGACGTCTGGTTCTGGAAAGCACGCGAGACGTAACGGATCAAAAGAAATGGGAACGTCGAAGCAAATTGCTAATCAGCGAACTCAGCCATCGGGTGAGCAACACATTGGCTGTTGTTCAGTCCATTGCACGGCAAACGTTGCGGACAGCAGGCTCCGAGAAACGATTTCTGGAATTGTTCGAGGGCCGTCTGGACGCCCTGGCACGCGCCCATAGCCTGTTGGTCGAAGCTCGGTGGGAAGGGGCCGAATTTGCCGCTCTCGTTCGTAGCCAGCTCGGGGCCTATCTGACGGATGATCCGCGGCGCCTCGTCTTCGAAGGAGATGCAGTGATGATTCCTCCAGACTTCGCGACGCCCTTTGGCCTTGTCCTTCACGAGCTTGCGACGAACGCAGCAAAATATGGCGCACTGTCAGCTGGAACAGGACAAGTGCTGCTGAGTTGGGGGGTCCAACGCGAGAGCGGTCATCGCCGCTTCATGGTTAGATGGCGGGAAACGGGAGGTCCACCGGTGGTCGAGCCTGAAAGAGTAGGATTTGGAGGTTCGCTCATCGAGCGTGGCTTGCCTGGCGCAGTCGTGCAGCGTGAGTTCGCTCGCGAGGGACTTACCTGCACAATAGAGCTTGAGCTTCCGGAGGACCAGCACAATGGGGAACGAGGCTGAGCACGCCCAGGATCTGCGGGGGATGCGGGTTCTCGTCGTCGACGATGAGTTCCTGATTGCAATAGCAATTGAACAAACCTTAACCGAGGCAGGCGCCGATATTGTAAGTGCAGCAACGTTGCCGGCCGCTCTGAAAATCGCGTCGGAAGAGCCGCTTTCAGCCGCTTTGCTGGATGTCGGCCTTGGCCGTCAGACGTCGGAAGGGATCGCGGACATATTGGCAGCGCGTGGGATACCGTTCGTCTTCTACACCGGCCAGCCCTTGCCGGACAGCATGCGGGAGAAGCATCCAGCCGCCCAGGTGCTCATGAAGCCAATCCATCAGGACGCATTCGTTCGAGCGATAAGACAGTGCACCAGCGAATGATTGCTGCCAGCAGTCGTGCCATCATTGCCCCCGATTGCAAGCCTGTGGCTCACATCCATTCAAAATGGCCGAATTCACGAGGCTTCAGCCGTAGGAGCCCGCTCAGATAACGTCCGTATGCCTGCTTCACCTTGAGTGAAGTTCGAACCAATCATTCAAGCGATCCGCTTGATCTGACAATGGCTGACCGCTAGGTTGGCGTCGCGTTCAAACTGCAAAGACATGAGGATTGTTATGCCGACTGGCAAGGTTAAGTTTTTCAATGCTGACAAGGGCTTTGGTTTCATCACGCCTGAAGCCGGAGGACCGGACGTTTTCGTCCATGTCTCCGCCCTGCAATATGGCGATGTGCTGAGAGAAGGGCAGTCCGTTTCCTACGACATCGGCCAGGATCGAAAGACCGGCAAGTCAAAAGCAGAAAACGTCAGGCCACTTTGATAGCAGTGGACACACCGCTACCCGACATGTCGGGTAGCGTTTCTGCAGGCGTCAGCTGATCTGACCCGAAAATGCATCTTTCATCTGGGCGAGCGTCAGGCATCATCTGCGAACAGCCGCGGGACTGGTGAACAACCCGGCTGGATATGCGATCATGTCCGACATTCAACACGAGAAGTGCGGGAAGCCGGAGAGTTAAAGGCAGTGCTGCTCTCTTATCGGCATCGCACCCGTCCGACCGGCGGTGCGGCATGCATCGGTATTGTCCGACCGCCGCTTCCGAAGACCTTTTACGCAGCATACGCAAGCTGACGCCGTCGCCGACGGCAGGTAAAGCCTGAAAAAGAGAAGGATCCGGAGGGAAAGCCGGATCCTTCTCGCTTTGATCGGAGGTCAACCGATCTAAGTGAGCAGCTTCTCGGATTGGAGACGATCAGCTGCTGCTACCGACACGATGTGTCGGATACCGTTAAACTTCTGCTCAGGACGAGGAGCCATCATCCCATTTCGGAAGATCAAATCCGCTTCCCGAGCCTCGGTTCAAGTTCGGTAATAGATATACATACGTTTGGTATGTTTGACAATACACCCAATGCTGGATAAGCCGTCGCCGAGACCTAAAATTTGACGGCGCAAGTTCGTGCTTTCCGAAACGCCGCATGCGTTCAGGCGAGCAAGCCGATCGCACCTGCGGCAAGCTCGCCTCGCTACCGGCGGTCCCCCACGCGTGACGAAAATGCACCAACGATCCGCGACCGAATGCACGACGGCGGCAATTAACGCAGATCCGCTTTCAATATGATGACCTCAGGCGGTATGTCAGAAACCGTTACGGGGCAGCGACGTGGCGCGGACCACGACATGGGCAAATGCACGGAGATCGGGATGAAGCCTCTGGAGAAGGGCAATTTTGCAGATGCGTTCGGCGGAGAAGCATCTGCGGAAGATGGCCGATTGTCCTCCGTTTTCAGATGGGTCCCCTGGATTCTCGCAGCATATTTCGCCGTGCAGGCCGCTATCCGCATCTCCATCTCGGACTCGCTGCGGATCGACGAGGCTCAGCAATTTCTCGTAGGCCAGTGGCTTGCTTGGGGATACGATGCGCAGCCGCCGCTCTATAACTGGTTTCAATACGGCGTCTTTGAAATTTTCGGCACGAGCGTCGTGTCCTTCGTCGTCGTGAAAAACCTTCTGCTCTTCCTCGTCTATCTCGCCTATCATAAATTGCTGCGGCTGCTGGTGGTCGACAAGAAACTGGCGGCTGTCGGAACCCTGTCTCTTCTGACGATGCCGCAGATGTTCTGGCAGGCTCAAAGGGATCTCACCCATACGGTCGCGACGCTTCTTGCAGTTGTCTTATTCATCTATTTCGTGGTGTCGACCATTCGCCGACCGACCCTCGCCTCCTATGCGATGGCCGGTTTCTCGGCTGGGCTTGGAATGCTGACGAAATATAATTTCGCTCTCACCGTGCTCACCGTCCTTGCCGCAACCCTTCTTCATCCCGAGGGTCGCAAGCGGCTCCTCGACAGACGTCTCCTGCTGACGCTGGCAATTGCCGTTCTGGTCTTTCTGCCGCATGCCGTCTGGATGATGTCCAATATGAATCTTGTCCTGACCACGACGGTCAAGACGATGTCGGAGCAAGAGACGGGCGGAAAATTGTCCGACATCGGCTTTGGAATTGCCGAATTGATCCGCACGACCGCAGGGATCGTCGTTCCCACGACCGCGGTCTTCCTTCTGGTCTTTCGTCAGTCCTTCCTGCGGTCGCTGCGCGCCAGAAGCGAATGGAGCGACTTTTTTGGAAGGATGCTCGCAAGCACCGCGATCATCCTGCTGATGTTGATACTGATCGTGACGCTCACTGAGTTTCGTGACCGCTGGCTTCTTCCATTCCTGTTTCTGCTGCCGATCTATTTCTGCCTGAAACTCGACGCTGCCGGCAAGCAAGACCCGGCCGTCGTGAAAAGGTTCCTTTATGTGCCCATCGTCATGATGGTAGCCTTGCCCATCATCATTGCGGGAACTGTCCTGCTGGCGAGATACTTCCACTCATATGAGCATCTGAATACACCTTACGCGGCCTTCCTGGATAAAAGCATCGCAGCGGAGGGCCGTCAGCCCAAGGTCGTGGTGACGACGACATGGCACAAGGCGGGCAATATTCGTGTGAGCATGCCGAATACGGCCGTGATCTCCACGGAATATCCTGCATCGGACCTCAGCCGCCAGGCTATCGGCGAGGGGCCGGTCCTTTTGGTCTGGAACCAGCGAAACGGACAACCATCACCCATGCCGGATGAGTTGAAACGATGGTTTACGGCGAAATTCGGAAACGAGGTTCAGCTGCCGCCGGAACAGGATGCCGCCCTTTCCTACTATTACGGGAAGGACCCGGATCGTTATCATTTCGGCTATGCGTGGTATTATCCGAAGGCCGAATAGCGGCTGAAACTGGCGCTCCTCCCGCGCCGGGACTTGACCATAAGGCCGATTTCAGCGCCGGCGCCTCATTCGATCGAGACGCTATTTTCTGAAGCGCGCATGGTAAGGCGGTCTTAATATTAGACTTCTGTTAACCATCTCAAGGTTAAAGATTTCTGATCGGAAGGCGCATCCGCCCCTCCAGTTTTTGCGAACAATCGGTCATGTCGATCATCCACGCCCTCAGCGCAAACAGCGGTCGCCTTATCAGGATCACCTTCGGCCCGGGAGGGCGCGTGCGCCCGCCGGCGAGAGCTACAGGCCAAGCCAAGCTCGCCAGAGCGCGCATTATGATGCTCGCGGGCGGGCTCGTCATCTGCTACGCGGCGATCTTTGCCAGGCTTACCTATTTCGATATGGAGCCAAGGACCGACACGTCGGCGATTCCGCCTGACCATGTGAGTGCGGCGCGTCCGGATATCGTCGATAGAAACGGCGAATTGCTTGCGACGGATATCCGCACCGTCTCGATGTTTGCTGAGCCCAACCGCGTGGTCGATCCGGACGAGGCGGTGGAGAAAATCGCTTCGATCTTTCCGGATATCGACCGCAAATCCCTCTATAAGAAGCTCGCCGACCGCCGTTCGCATTTTGCATGGCTGCGCCGGCAGCTGACGCCGAAGGAACAGAGCGAAATCCTGGCGCTCGGCATTCCGGCGATCGGGTTTCGGCCGGAGGTCAAGCGCTTCTACCCGGGCGGACGAACCGCCGCTCACATTCTCGGCTATGTCGATATCGACAATCATGGCGTTGCCGGCATGGAGAAATATCTCGACATGCAGGGCCTCTCGGATCTCGCATCCACCGGCCTGACGAGCCGCGACCAACTGGAGCCGGTGCGCCTTTCGATCGACCTGCGCGTCCAGAACGTCGTCCACGATGTGGTTTCGGATGCGATCGGCCGCTACCAGAGCCAGGCGGCCGGTGCCGTCATTCTCGACATCCACACCGGCGAGGTGCTGGCCATGGCCTCCGCTCCCGATTTCGATCCGAACGATCCGCAGGCGGACGTCAAGGGCTGGCTGAACCGCATGTCGAACGGCACCGACGAAATGGGTTCGGTATTTAAGACCTTCTCGATCGCAATGGCCATCGACACGGGCATGGTCAAGCTGACGGACACCTTCGATGCCAGCGCGCCCCTGCACTACGGCGGCTTTACCATCCATGACGACCGCGACGTGCCGCGGCGCGTCCTGTCGATCCCGGAAATCTTCCGCTATTCGTCCAACATCGGTACGGCCAAGATGATGGACAAGGTGGGTATGACCATCCAGAAGAGCTATCTGACCCGCTTCGGGCTGTTGACGAAGATGCAGACGGAACTGCCTGAGGTGAAGGCGCCCAGTCAGCCGAAAGTTTGGAAGAAGCTCAACTCCATAACCATAGCCTTTGGCCATGGTGTCGCCACCACGCCGATGCAGACCGCCGTCGCTGGCGCAGCCCTCATCGACGGCGGTAAGCTGATCGAGCCCTCCTTCCTGCCGCGCACGCAGGAAGAGGCCGAAAAGACCGAAACGATGATCGTCAAGAAGAGCACCAGCGACACGATCCGCTACCTCTTCCGGCTGAACGGCGAGCAGGGCACCGGCAGAGCCGCCGACGTGCCCGGCTATCACGTCGGCGGAAAGACGGGCACCGCAAACAAAGTCATTCACGGTGTCTATTCGCACAAGCTCAGCTTCAATTCCTTCCTGGCTGCCTTTCCCATGGAAAATCCGAAATATGTGGTCCTAGCTTTCATCGACCAGCCGCTGACCGGGGTGCACAATCTGAACCTCGCTGCCGAAACGGCGGCACCGATGGTTCACGACATCATCAGCCGCGCAGCACCGATCCTCGGTATCGAGCCCGATTTCGGAACGAACCTGGTTGCATCCTACTGAGCGTCGTGTCCTTTCGCGGCGGCTGAAAAGAAGACCTGGAAATATCGATGACGCCTTCCTGCCGGCCACTGTAAGAAGCATTCGGCCGTTGCCCTTCATTCCCGCCGCTGCCCAACAACGCGATACCTGCCGCAATCGGTGCGCAGGACTTCGGCTACACCGCCGCCTGGGCGGAGCTGTCCCAGGGCAGCGTGGCGACCATGGTGGTGGTGTTCGTTGCCGGCTATCTGTCGTCGAGGCCGCACCCAAAATACCTCATCGCGATCGGCGCAGGCTTTATCGCTCTGTCGATGTATCGGGTCACGATTATCCATAGCGGTGCTTGCTTCTGGCATCTTGCCAAAGCGCGGATGTTACAGGGAATTGGCTTGCCCTTCATCTCCCTGCCGATCATCTCGGCTTCAGATGACGGCATTCCAGCGAGCAGGATCGATCAGGTCCTCGCCTCTGCTCAATGCTGCCCGAAATACCGGCGGGCGGGTCTATCGGAGTGTCACGAATATCGTATATCTACGCACCGGGAGTTGCTCCACCAGAGCCGTCCGATCGAGCATGTCGTTCCGTCGAACGGCGTTGTCAAAATATGTTCGATCACGCGACAAGCTACTTCATGGGGCTGGAAGTTCGCTGGTGAGAGCCCAGCAGCAGGCGCTCGGCTGGATCGACCAACAGATCCAAGGTCACGCCTCATTCCTCTCTTATGTCGATGATTTCTGGGTTCGATACTTATTCCGCTCGCGACCATTCCCCTCACGCTAACGCTGAGAAACGCTGCCCCGGCAAGAAGGCTTCGATGGGTTACTGGCTGACAACGCATGGCCGGACCTTCGATTATGATGGAGGTTCCGGCGTTTCCGGATGGCCATAGCCTTTTGGGGAACTAATTCAAGCGGCCTCCCATATATCAAAAGCCTGCAGTGGCGCGAGGCGAATCTGCATCGATAGCGATCTAAGATCGGCCAATCAGGCTACAATAGATAGAATCCTGACAGCTGTCAGGGTTTTATGTGACGACGTCGGATGAACGGCATCGACATTCCCGTAACCTGCCTCGAAAGCGGCTCAGGCCGTCCGCGCTCGTCGCGTCCTTCCTTACACGCTTCTTCAAAATCCTGACAGCTGTCAGGATTTTGAAAAGCGAGTACCTTCGGCTCAGTTCTTCAGGCGCAACCGACGCGCGTCTATGACCGCCCCGGCCACCATCTTCCTCGTCGTGAGAGCCGATTCGGCACTTCTTTGACCCTACGCGCCCAGGCAATAACCTTTGCAACAGCGAACGGCCACAATATCGATTGGGACAGTCCCGCCGTTTGTTTCCCTAGCGGATACCGGAAAGCCACATCCGCTTGAATTCCTTCCCCGCCGCAGACATCATCCTCTTCCTCCTGAAGGGAAATTTGAGCGGGGATAGCTGTCCATATCGGGCGAAGGAATAGGAAGTGGAAATTGATGAGCAATTTCTCATAGCCGAGACCGACGGATGGCTCGTGAGCCATCGGATGAATTCCGCGATGCCTGGCTATCTCATCATTGGCTCGAGGAAGTTGACCGACGATCTATCGGAGTTATCCGATGCAGCCTTGAGCGACATAGGCCCATTGCTGGCTCTAGCCCAAACTGCTCTGAAACAGCAATTGAACGCCCGGCGGATATATATAGGCCGCTATGGCCATATTCCTGGCCTCGCAATCCACTTCCATGTGATCCCGATGTACGATTGGGTCGAGGAGCTGTTCTGGCAAGACGTGCGATATCGCGCGCTTTAGCAATTCGCAGCGGTTCCAGGCGAAACGGAAACGGATGGCGCCGAGCTGACGCTATTCGTTTGGCGGGAGTTCTGCGAACGCCCTGATCCGCCTCCCATTAGGGGACCTAAGATTCCCGAAGTCATCGAAATGCTGCGTAAAACGATGCCTCTCAGCTCGCAGTCCATCACGTCGCCACCCATCTTTCGTTGAAGGCATGCTGAAACTCTCAGCCGCGCGCCAGGGCAAGTAATTTCTCAGGCGGTGTACCCGTTGAGGGCATGAGAACAGCGGCCGCGGAAAAGGATCGGCAGCCTGCGCCAGACGACAATTTGCTTGACTAATCGGGGTATCTGACGTGCAATATGGTCGAAGAAAGATTGAGATTCTCTATTCTTCCGGGTCGAAATCGGCGTAACGTAAAGAGCTGATTTTCCAACGCAATTTTTTTATCCTGAAGTAATATCAGCTTTAATTTCCATCAGCCATACAATGCTGAAAGTGCCTTCTCGTGAGCAAAACTGTCCCTGCATGCGAACGTCGCTTTTGCTCAGGAAACTCGCGCAAACAGGTATCTGAACTGCGATTTCAAGTCCGTTTTCCTGATCCGGTTGGAGCTTGGAATGAACCGGCTTTTCGAGCCTCGTGCATCAAAAGCTCTCGCCTTGAAATGATTTTTCAAAGACTGGTGTGGTCAGCTGACAAGCCGTGATGTTGGCATATGGCCGAGTCATGCCGGCTCGAAGAAATCTTCTCGTCGCGGGCGGACAAGCAAGGCTTCCGACATGGATCCGACCATTCATTTCACGCAGCAGCAGACGCCTTCGCTTTCCGGGGGCACTTGCCGCCGGCTCAAGCATCGGTTAGTTCCGATCTGAGTCTTACGAAATTGTAAGGATGCTATTCATTTTCGGTTAAGTCGAATTCGGTCATCAAAGTCATGCGTAAACACGCAGCATCAACCCCCAATGCTTACGAGGTTCACCATGAAAAACGTCCTTCTCGCTTCCGCAATCGCCCTTGTGTCAGCTGTTGCCGTCAGCGCTCCGTCGCAGGCTGCCCCTTTCCATCGCCATCATCATCACCATTGCATCGTCAAGGCTGTAAAGCACAAAGTTCATGGTCATTGGGTGGTGCGTAAGGAACGCATCTGCCGTTGATCTCGTATTCACCCCGCCGGTAATGATCTGGCGGCAACTGGACGGCCATAACTGAGGCAATATCAGCTGTGGCCGCTCAGCACGTCATGACAAAACCTTTGCCCGCAGCATAACCGGTGCCGTTATTTGCCCTGAGCAGCGCCATCAGAGCCGGTCCGAGCGAAAATTCACCGCGCTTTGCTTTTATTGAAAGGTTGCGCAGATAGGCGCCGGCTGAGTTGATATGCCCGGAGCGTTCGAGAATGCAGGCCATTGTTGTCGCCGCGTTCTCCGGTCCCATCATGTTGCAGGCCTCCTGGTAGGTTCTGGGGCTGACACCCAGCATGGATCGCACCACGACGGCAGCCGACAGCATGTCCCGCCAATCGTTGATGGCTCCCTTAGGGCCGTAAGACGAGATTTCGGGGCAGGCTTTCAACACAAGGCTCAGCGGGAATACCCGCATCTCGCCGTTGCATGGTTTCTCAGCCTGAAGAATTGCTGGTTTGCGATCTTCCCAGGCGCATTCAGATTCAGAAATGGATTCTGGATTTGAATTCTGTATGTGATGCTCATTATGAGCATCATTGGTGCTATAATTTTGCGGTTTTTCCTGCTTTTCCAGAAGCTTGATGACCTCGCCGCGCAAAAGCTCCATAGCCTGAAGGATGGAACCGATCTCCGTCATCGTCGGAGATCGGGGAATGAGATTGGTAAGCCGGTTGAAGTTCTCTTCGATAGGAGCCCAGTTGCCGGCAGCGCCTTCCTCGATTGCCGCTGCAATCAGCTTGCGGACGTCACGCCGGCAAATCGTCAGGTTCTCCTTGGCGCGGCGGAAGGCAAGGCGGTCCGCGACTACTTGTTGGGCCAAGCCTGCCAGCTCCTCGGCACGCCAAAGAAGGGGAGAAATATCGAAACCGAATGCACTTTCGATCTCTCCGGTCTTGCTTTTTCGAGCATAGCGTTTGCCATTGGCGCTATCCCTGCGCACGATCAGACCGGCCTCAACGAGGAGGGCAAGATGCCGGCGAAGCGTCGCACCGGCAATGCCATGGGCACGCAAGGCCAACTGCGCGTTGGAGGGGAAGACAACAAGCTGCGCGTCTCGACGAAGCTCATTGTCGGGATAAAAACTCAAGAGAGCATTGAGCACGGCCAAGCTGCGATCCTGCAGCCCCAGCAGCTCTCTTGCCTCGGAGGCATCCCGAAAGATTCTCCATTTGTCTGCTGATTTGGCACGCCCCACCTCTGCTGCTGCAGACTGTCGCCGCAGCAGGGCAAGCACTACCGTCCGCCGCCCAAACGGCGTCGTTACACTTCCATTTTGCATTTTCCCCACCTCTGAAGAGGCAAAAGAAATCCGTTCACCAAAAACGGTGCCAAAAACTCTTGACTGTGATTCGGGGAAATGCGATTCTTCAGTTGCTACATTGAAGAGAAGGCTTCCACGACGGCAACGTTTGGGGGCCTTTTTTCTTTTGCTAAGCTTCCTTTCCCATCAAAAAACCTGACAGCTGTCAGGAGTTGCGACTATTTCGTTGGCGAGAAAAGCGCTCGACCAAGCCGGGCAGCTCCTCTTCGACAAATTTTATGAATTCGGTTCCCAGCGCTCCTTCGGCCGAGATTCGAACTTCCTTGGGTAAGACAAGGAAGGCTCCGAGCTGAGTTCCGGAGGCGTCGGCAAGCGGGATCTGCGTACTGCTGCGCGGACCGGGGCGAGGCTTGGTTGCATTGAGAACCTGCTGGAATCTCTCATTCGATGTCTCATGTTCGTCACGAGCACCGGACAGGATCGCGCGTACGGTCCGCAGCGCATCCGGTGTGTCGGATATGGTTTTTGCGAGCTCCAGCCATCGAGGCCTGCCGATTTTCGGTGCTCGCCCGATCGACTCGATCACATCCGAAGGGATTGCCCGGTAGACGCTGCGCATTCGCGCAAGCTCGGCATCCTCGATCGAAAGGGCTGCGTAGATATGTCGTGCCTTGATGCCTGCATCATCCATACGGGCGGCAAACAGGGCGCGTTCGATCCATGTCAAATCTTGCCGGCCGGCGTTTTCGATGCCCTGAGCCAAGACCAGGTCGAGATCGGAGATTTCGACTTCAATGGCGCGCACTGCACGGCCAAGTTCACGAGCAGCCCGCCATCTGCGATGGCCGTAAATCACCTGATAGCGATCGGATTGAGACGGATGCCGTCGAACCTGAATCGGAATCTTCTGCCCTTCCTCCTCTATCGAGCGCTTGAATCTCTCGAAATCATGGAGATCGTCGTCCGGCAGACGGTCCGGATAGGGGGAGGGATCGATGATGTCCGGATCCAGCTCCTGAATCCAGCCGCCACCGGATTCGACGATTGCCCGCAGCCGATCGCGCTCGGCACGTATATCGCCGATCGCCCGGTGTGCGGCACCGATGACGCCCGCTCCCACACGACCCGGCGGAGCGGGGGAAGGGGCGGGGGAAGGCTGCTCGGTGGAGGATTCGTTGCTGTCCAATTCGGCGGAAAGCAGGCCGAAGCTTGCGACGATGGATTTTCTCGGGCTCTTGCTCATCCACGCCCCCAGCTTGCATTGATGAGCTGCACGATCGACTCGTTGACGGCGTCCACAGCCTCGCGCGCTCGCTTATGCGTATCACGGCCGATCTGGCCCATCTCGAGCTCGTACAAGGAGCGCTTGGCAAGTCCGGCCGCTTCGACCGCCGTACTTTCGATTGCCGTCGGCAACAAGACGTCGGCGCCGAAGAGGTGGCGCAACATGGCGACCACCTGCGACTGCGGCGCATCGTTCGGATCGTGCCGGGTGACCAGATATCGGATGAAATCTTGGTCGAGCTGGGCGCCGCTTTCGTTGAGCACGCTGATCAGATCGCCCATCATGAGGAGGAACTGGCTCATCGATGCCACGTCGAGCATGGCCGGATGCACCGTGATGATCATGCTCGTCGCGGCGTAAATTGCGCTCAGCGTCAAAAACCCAAGCGAAGGAGGTGTATCGAGGATGACGATATCGTAGTCCGCCTCGACCTCGGCAAGAGCAAGTTTGAGGCGCTCGAAAAAGATAGCGCCCGTCCCCGACTTCTGGGCGAGCACACGAGGGGTCTCGTGTTCATATTCCATGACTTCCAGATTGCCGGGAATGAGGTCTATGCCGTCGAAGTAGGTCTTGCGGATGATTTCACGGATCGGGCGCCTTTCTGTGGCATCATATCTCAGAGCGGCATAGATGGTTTCGTTGGCGCCGACATCGATTTCCGGCTGTGCGCCGAACATAGCAGAAAGCGACGCCTGCGGATCGAGATCAAGGGCAAGCACGCGATAGCCATGCAGCGCGAGATAGTGGGCGAGATGAACGCAGGTGGTCGTCTTGGCGCTGCCGCCTTTGAAGTTGGCGATTGCAAGAACCTGAAGGTGCTCGTTCTGGCGGCGGCGAGGCAGGAAGCGAAGCGCTTCGGATGGCTTCTGCTTGGCAAACAGCTCCCGCAATTCATTGATCTGGGCAAGCGTGTAGACGCGATGATTGTTTTCCAGCCGGCTAGGAACGGGGCCGCGGCCTTCGCTCGACATCAGTTTCAAGGTCGAGTCCGGAATCGACGTCAGCTTGGACACTTCGTTGGTCAGAAACTGGCGGAGCATCTTTTCCGATTTCGGCGGATACATGCGCGTTCTGAGCTGCTGGAGCTGGCCCGACAACACGGTTGCATGGCGCGCAATTTTGCTGCCGGCATTTTCCCTGGAAGGAGCCATCGTCTCCATGCGGTTTTCTATCGCCATCTGTTCCTCTTGGCGGCCTGTCGCCGGTTTGCCGACCTTTGGCCGCCAGAAGATAGAACACGATTCTGTCAGGCCGTCCAGAGATTAACGGTCAATGACCGGCTAGCGTATGACAGCCAAGACTCCAAAGCCGATCGACTAACGCGCTGCTTTTCCTGAACTTTCTTCCAGAGAATGCGCAAATACTTTGCTGCGGCGAGCTACATCTTTTGATAGCAAGTCGCGGGCGCAGTCGAGCAATCGGCCTCTATCCGGCTAAGTTATTTGCGATCTCGCTAAAGAGAATCACCGTCTCGCATCTTGTGAGTCGCGTGCTCGTCCTGCCAACAGTACATCCGTTCGTTCAAGTTCTGGGCGATCAATATCGCGTTCCAGCCCCTCGGCAAACAGATTTCAAATTGGTCGCAGGCGGGCAATTGCAAGCCAACCGGCAGGTCTGCCGTTGCAATGAGAAAATCGCTCAGCGCGCTTCATGCATAGCGCCAAACGAGAGCGCCAGCGCCTCAAGCTCCTCGTAAAGCGACTCTGCAAAGCTGCGCAGCACTGTCAGTTCGAAGTCATTGATAGCAGTGCGCGTGAGCTGGATCGTGATATGACCGAATAGGGTCACGGCGCTGCTTCCTTCAGGAAAATTGACCGGATGCAGGTCGATGGCCGTACCTTTGTTGAGGAGCGCGGCTGCATTCGATCCGGAAACACGGATGCGGATACGGCCGTGGCTCTGGTCCGATATGAAAACCCGCCCGGCCAGAGCGTCTGCGAGAGCCTCCTCTTGATGTACGGCGAGCTGCTCGTTGCCGGCGACGAACCATTGCCGGTATCCGGCCGGGCGCACGGAGCTTTTCCTGAGGCCTACTGCAAGAAGATGGCTCATAATCTCCTCGTTCGTGGTCGCGCCCGTGACATGCAAGAGATGGCCTTCGGGCAAAGCTTCCAGCCGGATGGTCTCGCCCTGCAAAACGGCCTTGCCGGCAAGGACCGGCTTTGATGTCGGCAAATCACGCATGGAGTTTCTCGTTCTGAGGGTCGATGAAGACGGGACTGCAGATCATCGCTTCCGTGTATTCGTTTCTAAGGCCATTCCAGACGATAATCTTCTCGCCGATACGCTCCGGACCATTCTTGATGAGCGCGAGCCCGATCGTATGGCCAAGGTTCGGCGAAAAGGCGCTCGATGTGACATAGCCCTGATCGTTTTCGAGCGTTGCAACTGCACCTTCCGACAGGATATGGGCGCCGGTGCGGAAACTGGTCGCGGGGTTCACCGGTCTGACGCCGACGAGGCGAGGCCGGTCGGGCGCCTGCAGGCCCTCACGCTGAAGCATCGCTTTGCCGATAAAATCGGGCTTCGTGGTCGAAACCATGCGGGCAAAGCCAAGATCACCGGGCGTTACCGTGCCGTTGATCTCCGCATGGGTGACGTGGCCCTTCTCGATGCGCAGAACGCCGAGCGCTTCGGCGCCATAGGCGCAGATATCATGGCTTTGACCCGCCTGCATGATGGCGTCGGCGACGAACTCGCCATAAGCCGCGGGCACGCCAAGTTCGTATGCGAGCTCGCCCGAAAAGGAGATGCGAAAGAGCCGGCCCCTGAGCTTGCCGCCGAACAAGGAGACCGCGCGCGCGGTCATGAACGGGAAAGCCGCATTGGAAATGTCGTCATCGACAATCCCGGAAAGGATGGCGCGGGATTTCGGGCCTGCCACCGCCATCTGCGCCCATTGGTCAGTCGACGATGCAAAATAGACGTCCAGCTCGGGCCAGAGCGTCTGGGCGCAGAATTCCAGATGCGTCAGCACGCCGGCCGCAAGCGCCGTCGTCGTGGTCATGAAGAAATGGTCTTCTCTCAAGCGGCTGGTGGTGCCGTCGTCATAGATCATGCCGTCCTCGCGCAGCATGATGCCATAGCGCGCCTTGCCGACGGGCAGCTTGGCAAAGCCGTTGCAATAGATGCGGTCGAGGAAGGTAGCCGCGTCCTTGCCGAAGATCTCGATCTTGCCGAGCGTCGAGACATCGCAGATGCCGGCGTTCTTGCGGATGTTCAAGACTTCGCGATCGACACTTTCGCGCCAGGTCTTTTCGCCATCGCGCGGAAACCAGGAAGAACGATACCAGAGGCCGGTTTCGACGAAGACCGCACCGTTCTTCTTTGCCCATTCATGTAAAGGAGATTTGCGTGCCGGCTGAAAATGCTTAGCCCGCGAAGTACCTGTCAGCGCGCCGAAGGAAACAGGCGTATAGAAGGGCCGGAACGTGGTTGTCCCGACCTCGGCCGGCGAGATGCCGCGGGCTTCGGCCAAGATGCCGATGGCGTTGATGTTGGAAAGCTTGCCCTGATCGGTTGCCATGCCATTCGTCGTATAGCGCTTGGCAAGCTCGACATGGCCATAGCCCTCGCGCGCGGCAAGGCCGAGATCCTCGAGGTGGACATCGTTCTGATAATCGACGAAGGCTTTGCCCTTGCAGCCTTTGACATGCCAGAGCGGCGCGGCGGCGGCCGATGTTTCCTCCGCCGAAGCAAAGGCGGGTGCGACCTTGCCGAAACCGATTGCCTCCAATGCCTCGGCTGCCTTGATGGCTCCGTCACCAAGGCAGCTATCCGTGGAGGCAAGGCCGGCCGCAGAGCCGGCGATCAGCAAGCCGTCCTGCCGTTCCGGCGCGAGGAAAGCTCCATGCCTTTCCGACCAGACCGGCTTAGCCCCGCGATGGCAGGCAAGATGGATGATCGGGCTCCAGCCGCCGGACATGGCCAACGCATCCGCATCGATCTCCTGCGTGCCTGACCTGCTCGCAATACTGACCGCACGGACCTGCCTGGCGCCAAACGCATCGACAACGCATGCGCCGGTCAGCACCTTCGCCCTGCCGGTCCAGCGTTCAGCGCTATTGGCGCGCGTATCGACGATGGCGGCGACTTCGAGGCCCGCGGCTTCGAGGTCGGCGGCAGTCCGGTAGCCGGAACTGTTGGTCGTGAAGACCACGGTGCGCTTGCCGGGAGCAACAGCCTGACGACCCAGATAGCTACGCATGGCCCCTGATATCATGACGCCTGGAATGTCGTTGCCGCCGAACACGAGTGGCCGCTCCTCGGCGCCCGTCGCAAGGATCGCCCGCTTGGCGATGATGCGCCAGAGGCGCTCGACCGGCTGGCGCGGGTCCGGCGTTGCCACATGCTTCTGGACGCGTTCGACGGCGCCGAAGACATTGTCGTCATACCAGCCAATGACGGTCGTGCGCGGCAGGCATTGCACGTTCGGCAGGTTGGCGAGTTCGCCCAGTATGTCCTTGAGGGGTGAATCGCACTCTGAGAGCAAACTGCCGCCGAGTTCGCGGCCTTCGTCCGCGAGAATGACGCGCGCTCCGGCGCGTCCTGCTGTCAGCGCCGCGGCAAGGCCGGAAGGCCCGGCGCCGACGACGATGAGATCGCAATGCGCCCAGCACTTTTCGTAAGAATCGGGATCTGCCTCATAGGACGCCTTGCCGAGACCGGCGGCCTTGCGGATCAAAGGTTCGTAGACTTTCTCCCAGAAAGCGGCCGGCCACATGAAGGTTTTGTAGTAGAAACCGGCGCTCAGGAAGGGTGACAGCAGCCCGTTGACGGCGCCGACATCAAAGGCAAGCGAGGGCCAGCGGTTCTGGCTGCGTGCGATCAGCCCGTTATGGAGTTCGATCATCGTGGCGCGGCTATTGGCTTCCGTTCGCCCGCCTGTGCCAGTCGTGACGAGCGCATTGGGTTCTGCGGCGCCAGCCGTCAGGATGCCGCGCGGCCGATGGTACTTGAAGCTGCGGCCGACAAGCTGGATGCCGCTGGCAAGAAGCGCGGAGGCGAGCGTGTCGCCGGGATGGCCGGTCAGGTTCTTGCCATCGAAGCTGAAGGCAATGGTTTTGGAGCGGTCGATCCGGCCACCGGACGAGAGGCGATAGCTGCTCATGCGCCACCTCCAAGCTTGGCAAGTGCCGCATCGCTGACGCCGTGGACCTTGTGGGTGACGGTGTCGCGCTCGACGATCAGCCAGCGGCGGCAACCGGAGGAGTGATGCCAATATTCCTTGTGCAGCCCTTTTGGGTTGTCGCGCAGGTAGACGTAATCGTACCAGCCCTCCGCGGCGGCATGAGGTACAGGACGGCTGAGGTTCGCATCCCCTTTGATGGTGAATTCTTCCTTGGGACGTGTGCCGCAATGAGGGCAGGAAATCAGGCTTGCCATGTCGTCATGTCCTCAATGCAGGTTCGGTTGGGCGCCGCTGCCCTTTTCATCGATCTGATAACCACGCTGGAAGCGGTCGAGGCGCAATTGCCGGGCCGTCTCATGCGGCTCGTTGCGGGCGATCAGATGTGCGTAGCAATAGCCAGATGCCGGTGTCGCCTTGAAGCCGCCGTAGCACCAGCCGGCGTTCAGATAGAGATTGTCGATATGGGTTCGGTCGATGATGGGAGAACCATCCATGCTCATGTCCATGACGCCACCCCAGCTACGCAGGTAGCGCACGCGGGTCAGCGCCGGGATCATCGCAACGCCGGCCTCGGCGACATGCTCGACGGTCGCAAGATTGCCGCGCTGGGCATAGGAATTGTAGCCATCGATATCGCCGCCGAAGACGAGGCCGCCCTTGTCGGATTGCGAGACGTAGAAGTGGCCGGCGCCGAAGGTGACGACGCAATCGATGAACGGCTTCAGGCCCTCGGAGACGAAAGCCTGCAGAACATGGCTTTCGATCGGCAGGCGCAGCCCCGCCATATCGGCGACGACGGTGGAATTGCCGGCGGCTGCCAGCGCCAGCTTGCCGCAGCCGATGAAGCCTTTCGTGGTTTCGACGCCCATCACCCGGCCGTTTTCGGTGCGGATGCCGGTTACCTCGCAGCCGGTGATGATATCGACGCCACGGCTATCGGCGCCGCGGGCATAGCCCCAGGCAACGGCATCGTGTCGCACCGTGCCGCCGCGCGCCTGCAGCAGGCCTCCCATGATCGGGAAGCGGGCATTTTCGAAATCGAGAAAAGGCAGTTTCTTACGGACGGCCTCGCGGTCGAGCAGCTCGGCATCGACGCCGTGCAGGCGCATGGCATTGCCGCGACGAGTGTAGGCGTCGCGCTGCGCATCCGAATGGAAGAGGTTGAGCACCCCGCGCTGCGAGACCATGGCGTTGAAGTTGAAATCTTGCTCCAGTCCTTCCCAAAGCTTCATGGAAAGTTCGTAGAAAGGATTGTTGCCCGGCAGCAGGTAATTGGAGCGGATAATCGTCGTGTTGCGGCCGATATTGCCCGAGCCAAGATAGCTTTTTTCCAAAACGGCGACGTTGGTGATGCCGAACGTCCTGGCGAGATAATAGGCTGTCGCCAGCCCATGCCCGCCCCCACCGACGATGACGACATCATAGTGCGGCTTCGGTTGCGGCTGGCGCCAGGCAGGCGCCCAGCCGGTATTGCCGCGAAGGCCGTTGAGGAAAACTGAGAAAGCCGAATAGCGCATGATCAGGTCCGCTTTGAACTGCGCTCATGTTGACAGATCGGCAAATAGCGACTTGTACAATTGGGACCTGTTTCGATAGAAAAGGGACATGACTGCGATCGACGCGAGAAATACCCAAAATATCGGCTTCATCCTGATCTCGGGATTCGCACTGATGTCCTTTGCATCCGCAAGCGAGCCGTTGCGCGCCGCCAATCTCCTGGCCGGGCGCGAAATCTACCGGCTCTCAATCTTTTCGCCGGACGGCACCTCGGCGGTATCGTCGGGCGGAGTGCCGGTGCCGGCCGAGCCTCTTCCGGGTCGCGGATCTGGCCTCGGCACGGTTTTCGTCTGCGCCGGCGGATCGCCGCGCGATTGGCACTATCCCTCGGCGCTCGCCTGCCTCCGCCAACTCGCCCGCGAGGGTGTGCGCATCGGCGGCATTTCCGGCGGCCCCTATTTGCTTGCCGCCGCCGGTCTTCTGGCCGAGCGCGATTTCACCATTCATTGGGAACATGCACCGGCCCTGCTCGAAGCCTTTCCAGCGCTTTCGCCCCGCCAGGCGCGTTTCGTCATCGATGGCAACCGCATCACCTGTGGCGGCGGCATCGCGCCGCTCGACATGATGCATGTCTTGATTGCCGAACGCATGGGGGCGGATTTTGCCCGGCGCGTCAGCGACTGGTATCTGCACACCGAAGTCGGCGAACCTGCGGCGCCGCAGCGCGGTTCGCTCGCCGAACGCTATGGCGTTCATCATCCGGGTTTGCTGAGTGTGCTGGAAAAAATGGAAGAAACGATCGAGATGCCGCTCGATCGCGCGGCCATGGCCCGGATTGCCGGGATCACGCCGCGTCATCTCGACCGGCTGTTTGCCGCTCATCTCGGCTCGACCTTTCTCGCGCAATATCGGCGGATAAGGCTGCAGCATGCCCGCCGGCTCCTGGAACAGAGCCCGCTTTCGATTTCGGAAATTGCCATCGCCACCGGCTTTTCCAGCGGCGCGCATTTTGCCCGCGCTTATCGCTCTTTGTATGGGATGGCGCCTGGCGATACTCGTCAGGTGTAGTTTCGTCGCAGTTGAGAAGATTTCACTGGGAGGATAGAGTTCTTCCCAATAAGCCCTGCCGGTAAAAAAGGATATAGAATGAAAACCAAGGCAGACAAAATATCGGCTGACGATCCATCCCATGCAGGACGCTCGGCCTTTTCCCAAGACCCCCACGCGGTTCGCGAGCCGAAGGAAAACAATCTCGAAATGGCGATCGGCCACGAGGTTCGCGCCTATCGCAAGAAGCTCGGCATTACCGTGACGGATCTTGCCGCCGCGACAGGTATCTCGCTCGGGATGCTGTCGAAGATCGAAAACGGCAATATCTCGCCGTCGCTGACGACATTGCAATCGCTGTCGCGAGCGCTCGGTGTGCCGCTGACCGCCTTCTTCCGCCGCTACGAGGAGCCGCGCAATGCCGTCTTCGTCAAGGCCGGCCAGGGTGTTGAGCTCGAGCGGCGCGGCACGCGCGCCGGCCACCAATATAATCTGCTCGGTCATATCGACAACAATTCGAGCGGCGTCATCGTCGAGCCCTATCTCATTACGCTGACAGCCGATTCCGATATCTTCCCGACGTTTCAGCACGAGGGCATGGAGTTCCTCTACATGCTCGAAGGCGAGGTCATGTACCGCCATGGCGACCAGCTTTATCCCATGCAGCCGGGCGACAGCCTCTTCTTCGATGCCGATGCGCCGCATGGCCCGGAGGTGCTGGTGAAACTGCCGTCGAAATACCTGTCGATCATCAGCTATCCGCAGCGAGGCAAGACCGACTGACTTGCCTTAAAAGAAAAAAATATTCTTTTGAGTTGATAAACCGCAATAGACCTGATAGCCATTTTTGCAGATGCGAAAACGGAGGCTTTGGGCATGTGCGGAATTGTCGGTCTTTTCTTGAAGGATAAGGCGCTGGAGCCGAGACTCGGCGCGCTTCTATCCTCGATGCTGATCACGATGACCGATCGCGGACCTGATAGCGCAGGCATTGCGATCTATGGGAGCGATAACGGCAACACGGCGAAGATCACCGCTCAGTCGGCCGATCCGGCAAAGGATTTCGACGGATTGGACTATGAGCTGAGACGCGCGCTCGACGTGCCGGTGACCGTGACTGTCAAGAGCACCCATGCCGTCATCACTCTTGCCAAGGACAAGCTCGACGAGGGCAGGAGGGTCCTGGCGACCCTGCGCCCGAATGTCCGCGTCATGAGCAGCGGCGATACCGTCGAGATCTACAAGGAAGTCGGCCTGCCGAAGGATGTGATTTCGCGCTTTGGCGTGACCGGCATGTCCGGGACGCACGGCATCGGTCACACGCGCATGGCAACAGAGTCCGCTGTCACGACGCTTGGCGCCCATCCGTTCTCCACAGGCTCGGACCAGTGCCTGGTCCACAACGGTTCGCTGTCGAACCACAACAATCTGCGCCGCGAGCTGAAGCGCGAGGGCATGACCTTCGAAACGGAAAACGACACCGAAGTCGCCGCCGCCTATCTCACCGCCGAGATGGCCAAGGGCAAGGATCTCGGCGCGGCGCTCGAAAGCGCGGTCGACGATCTCGACGGCTTCTTCACCTTCGTCGTCGGCACCAAGTCGGGCTTCGGCGTCGTCCGCGATCCCATCGCCTGCAAGCCGGCTGTCATGGCCGAAACCGATCAATATGTCGCCTTCGGCTCCGAATATCGCGCGCTCGTCAATCTGCCTGGTATCGAGGATGCCCGCATTTGGGAGCCGGAGCCGGCAACCGTCTACTTCTGGGATCACGAAAAGGCTGCCTGACAGGCTTGCTGCAATCGAGAGAGTTTTTCATGCCAGTTTTCGACCTATCCGTCACGCCGCTGCGTGAACTCAACAGCGCTCTTCATGGCCTTCCTGCGGGCACCAATGATCTAGCCTTCGAAGTCGTCAATCCGCGTGGTCATCATGCCGTGGCTGCCGGTATCGATGCAGCCGTTACTGTCGATATCAAGGGTTCTGTCGGCTACTACTGCGCCGGCATGAACGATGGCGGCAACGTCACTGTGCATGGCTCCGCCGGCCCGGGCGTTGCGGAAAACATGATGTCCGGCATCGTCGTCATCGAAGGCGATGCCAGCCAGTATGCCGGTGCGACCGGGCAGGGTGGCCTGCTCGTCATCAAGGGCAATGCCGCTTCGCGCTGCGGCATCTCGATGAAGGGCATCGACATCGTCGTCCACGGCAATATCGGCCATATGTCCGCCTTCATGGGACAGTCCGGCCATCTGGTCGTGCTGGGTGACGCCGGCGATGCGCTCGGTGACAGTCTCTACGAGGCCAAGCTCTTCGTCCGCGGTTCGGTGAAAAGCCTCGGCTCAGACTGTATCGAAAAGGAGATGCGTCCTGAGCACCTCGCAAAGCTTTCCGAGCTTCTGGAAAAAGCCGGCGTGCGCGGCGTCAGGCCGGAAGAGTTCAAGCGCTACGGATCGGCGCGCAAGCTCTACAATTTCAACATCGACAATGCCGACGCCTATTGAGACGAAGGGGACCTCATGAGCTATCACAATCCATATACGCCACCCCGCAAGTCGGCGACCTTCGACGATTATACGCTCGCTGAAATCCGTCGCGCGGCGGCGACCGGCATCTACGACATCCGCGGCGCCGGCACCAAGCGCAAGGTACCGCATTTCGACGATCTGCTCTTTCTCGGTGCGTCGATCTCGCGCTACCCGCTCGAAGGCTACCGCGAGAAATGCGACACCACCGTCGTCCTCGGCAGCCGTTTCGCCAAGAAGCCGATTACCCTCAAGACCCCCATTACCATCGCCGGCATGAGCTTCGGCGCGCTTTCGGGCAATGCCAAGGAAGCGCTCGGGCGTGGCGCGACGCTTGCGGGAACGTCGACCACGACGGGCGACGGCGGCATGACCAACGAGGAGCGCGGCCATTCGCAGACACTGGTCTATCAATATCTCCCCTCGCGCTACGGCATGAACCCTAGGGATTTGCGCCGTGCCGATGCGATCGAAGTCGTAGTAGGCCAAGGTGCAAAGCCCGGCGGCGGCGGCATGCTGCTTGGCCAGAAGATTTCCGATCGCGTCGCCCACATGCGCAATCTGCCGAAGGGCATCGACCAGCGCTCGGCCTGCCGTCATCCGGACTGGACCGGTCCGGACGATCTCGAAATCAAGATCATGGAATTGCGCGAGATCACCGATTGGGAAAAGCCGATCTATGTCAAGGTCGGCGGTGCGCGGCCCTATTACGACACGGCACTCGCCGTCAAGGCCGGCGCCGATGTCGTCGTTCTTGATGGCATGCAGGGCGGTACGGCAGCAACGCAGGACGTCTTCATCGAGAATGTCGGCATGCCGACGCTCGCCTGTATCCGTCCCGCCGTCCAGGCGCTGCAGGATCTTGGCATGCACCGCAAGGTGCAGCTCATCATCTCCGGCGGTATCCGCTCCGGTGCGGATGTGGCGAAGGCTCTGGCGCTTGGTGCGGATGCGGTGGCCATCGGCACGGCCGCACTGGTTGCGATCGGCGACAACGATCCGAAATGGGAAGAGGAATACCAGAAACTCGGCACGACGGCCGGTGCTTATGACGATTGGCACGAAGGCAAGGACCCGGCGGGCATCACCACCCAGGATCCCGAGCTTGCCAACCGCCTCGATCCGATTGCGGCCGGCCGGCGCCTTGCCAACTATCTCAAGGTGATGACGCTGGAGGCGCAGACGATCGCACGCGCCTGCGGCAAAAATCACCTGCACAATCTGGAACCGGAGGACCTGTGTGCCCTGACGATGGAAGCTGCCGCTATGGCGCAGATCCCGCTCGCCGGCACCAACTGGTATCCGGGCAAGGGAGGCTTTTGATATTTCGGCCGGGCCGGTAGGCCCGGCCGTTCAATGCATCATCGAAGTGTCTCGAAGAAATCCAAAGGGGAACGAGAATGACACTGGATCTTGCTGCCTTTGCAAAGGACAAAGGCATCAAATATTTCATGATCAGTTATACGGATCTTTTTTCCGGCCAGCGCGCCAAGCTGGTACCGGCGCAGGCCATTGCGGGTATGCAGGAAGATGGTGCCGGCTTTGCCGGCTTCGCGACCTGGCTCGACATGACGCCCGCCCATCCCGATCTTTTTGCCGTACCCGACGCATCTTCCGTCATCCAGCTCCCATGGAAGAAGGACGTTGCCTGGGTCGCGGCCGATTGCATGATGGAGGGCGAACTCGTGGGCCAAGCACCGCGAAACGTGCTGAAGAAGCTCGTGAAAGAAGCGGAGACCGCAGGTAAACGCGTCAAGACCGGCGTCGAAGCCGAATTCTTCCTGATCACCGCTGATGGCGGCAAGATATCGGATGAATACGACACGGCGGAAAAGCCCTGCTATGATCAGCAGGCCGTCATGCGGCGCTACGACGTCATCTCCGAGATCTGCGACTATATGCTCGAGCTCGGCTGGGGCGCCTATCAGAACGACCACGAGGACGCCAACGGCCAGTTCGAGATGAACTGGGAATTCGACGACGCCCTGAAGACGGCCGACAAGCACTCCTTCTTCAAATTCATGGTCAAGTCGATCGCCGAGAAACACGGGCTTCGCGCGACCTTCATGCCGAAGCCTTTCAAGGGGCTGACGGGCAATGGCTGCCATTGCCATATTTCCGTGTGGGACAATGACGGCAGGATCAATGTCTTTGCCGATAGGGAGGCCGAATTCGGCCTGTCGGCCGAAGGCAAGCATTTTCTCGGCGGCATCATGAAACATGCCTCGTCGCTGGCGGCGATCACCAATCCCACCGTCAATTCCTACAAGCGTATCAATGCTCCGCGCACGACGTCGGGTGCCACCTGGTCTCCCAACACCGTGACATGGACCGGCAACAACCGCACCCATATGGTGCGTGTACCCGGTCCCGGCCGCTTCGAGCTGCGCCTGCCTGATGGTGCCGTCAATCCCTACCTGCTGCAGGCCGTCATCATTGCTGCTGGCCTGGACGGGTTGCGCAGCAAGGCCGACCCCGGACCGCATCACGATATCGACATGTATGCTCAGGGGCATCTGGTGAAGAACGCGCCGCGCCTGCCGCTCAATCTGCTCGATGCGCTTCGGGCCTATGACGAGGACGAGGGGCTGAAACAAGCGATCGGTTCGGAGTTCTCCGAAGCCTACCTCAAGCTCAAGCATCAGGAATGGAACGCCTACTGCTCGCACTTCACGCAGTGGGAGCGCGACAGCACGCTCGATATCTGAGCGCGTTAAAAGATGCGAGGACTAATCCATATGCCACGTTTTTCGCATATGGTGGGATCATCCTCGGAAGCTCCTTCTCCCCGCTGGGGAGAAGGAGTGTGCGGCAGCGTACCTGCCTCATGTGCGATTGCCTGGGACACATGAGGCGGAATTTTAGCCGCAGAAGGCGGAGGAAGATCAGCATGACAAGCTATGTACTGACAGTGGCATGCAAGTCGACGCGCGGGATCGTTGCGGCGATATCGAACTATCTGGCCG
>NZ_JAUQTZ010000290.1:0-1402 GCF_059803845.1 Rhizobium sp. UFLA01-1127
GAAATACGCAATGTCATTGGCTTTCGCATGCATCTTGTCGATGAGCCTGCTGGTGTCGGGTCCGGCGCGCGCGGAAGCCGACGATACCAAATACGATCTGGGCATGATCCCGGCGCCGCATATCATGCGACCGCAGGGCAAGGTCTCCAACGAAGTCGTGCTTATTTCCGATCTCGCCGGCTGGGGCGACAAGGAAAAGGCGGTGGCCGACAAGCTCGTTGCCAATGGCTCGCTTGTCATCGGCATCGACTATCCCTCCTTTCTGGCCTCGCTCAACAAATACGACGTCAGCAAGAATGACGGCTGCATCTATATCGTCGCGGACCTGGAATCGCTGAGCCAGCAGATACAGCGCTCCTTTGCCGACAGCACCTATCAGCTGCCCGTCATCGCTGGCGTCGGCGCCGGCGGCGCGATGGCGCTGACGATCGCGGCCCAGACGCCGGATGCAACGGTCGCCGGTACGCTTGCCGTCGATCCGACGGCGGGCATCGCTTTGAAGCAGGAACTCTGCACGCCGGCCGAGAAGAAGACCGATGGCGACATGGTCTCCTTCGGCCTGCAGGAAGGCGCGCTGCCCAATCCGATCCTCGTGACCTTTACGCCGAATGCTCCGAAGGATGGACGCGACCATGTCACGGAGATCCAGAAAGAGCATCCCGAAGTCCAGACCACGGATTCCGGCAATACCGATGGTTATGCGACGCTCGAGGCCTCGCTGGCCGATCTGATGAAGTCGATCGACAGCTCTAAGTCGCCGCTCGGCCTGCCTCTCGACATCATGGAAACGACGCCGACGGAAGACACGCTTGCGATCGTTTATTCGGGCGATGGCGGCTGGCGCGATATCGACAAGGAAGTCGGCAGCTATCTGCAGGATCAGGGCATTCCGGTCGTGGGCGTCGATTCCCTGCACTATTTCTGGTCGGAGCGGGATCCGCAGCAGACGGCCAATGACCTTGCCAGGATCATCGACTTCTACACCAAGCGCTTCAAGGTCAAGCATGTGGTGCTGGTCGGCTACTCCTTCGGCGCCGATGTGCTGCCGGCAAGCTACAATCGCCTGCCGCAGGCTGCAAAGGACAAGATCGTGCAGATGTCGCTGCTGTCGCTGTCGCAGAAGGTGGACTACGTGATCTCGGTCATGGGCTGGCTCGGCGCTTCGAGCGAGGGCAAGGGTGGCGATCCGGTCAGCGACCTAAAATCCATCAATCCGAAGATGGTGCAATGCGTCTACGGCAAGGACGACGACGAGGATGTGGCATGCCCGCTGCTGAAGGGCACCGGTGCCGAAGTTATCGCCATGGATGGCGGCCACCATTTCGATGACGACTATGAGGCACTTGCAAACCACATCATCAACGGTCTGAAGAGCCGCCTCGGCGAATAACAGTCATGGCGC
>NZ_JAUQTZ010000291.1:0-1387 GCF_059803845.1 Rhizobium sp. UFLA01-1127
GCATTGGTCATCGTCAGCTTGCCCACCCCCGTCGAACCGGTGAAGGACACCATATCGACATGCGGATGCGTTGTCATGATCGCGCCCACGTCCGGTCCGGTGCCGGTGACGATGTTGACCGCACCATCCGGGAGGCCGGCCTCTTGCAGAATCTCGCCCAGCAGGAGCGTCGATCCGGAGGTGAGTTCGGAAGGCTTGACGACGGTCGTGCAGCCGGCGGCAAGGGCAAAAGGCAGCTTTTGACCGACGATCAGGAACGGGAAATTCCATGGTGTGATGATCGAGACCACGCCGATGGCTTCACGAAGAACGACGCCCAGCGTGCCATCGCCTAGAGTGTTATAGCTCTCGCCATGCAGGTCGCGGGCGAGTGCCGCGGCATAGCGCCAGATGTCGACGGAACCAGCAATCTCGCCGCGAACCTGGGAGATCGGCTTTCCGGCTTCGATGGCGTCGAGATAGGCGAGTTCCTCGGAGCGCGCAGCGATCAGATCGGCGGCTTTCAGAAGAACGCCAGACCGTTCGGACGCGGTCATCCGGGGCCAAGGTCCATGATCAAAGGCTTTGCGCGCAGCGGCAATTGCGCGCTCGGCATCCGCCTTCGTGCCCGTCGGATAGCGGCTGACGACAACGCCGTGGCTCGGTGCCACACGTTCCATCGGCTGGGTGCTGCCGGCCTCCCATTTGCCGTCGATCAGCATCTTGAAATCGCGCGCCCTGTGATCGGCGAGAGCCTTGGGAGCAACCAGAACCGTCATTACCATTCTCCTTTGAACTGTGCGGGGCGCTTCTGCGTGAAGGAAGCCACTCCCTCCTTTAGATCACCCGTCTTCGCAACAAGGATCGAGCCCAGCGCCTCGACGGCGGTCCCGTTGTCCTCGCCATTTGCGGAGGCGATCATGAGTTTGGCGACTTCGAGGGCGGCAGGACCGCGCGCTGCAATACGCGCCGCATATTCCTTGGCCGCCGCGGCGGCGTTACCTGTCGTTGTGACTGCATCGACGATGCCGAAAGCACGTGCTTCCTCGGCAGTGAATATCTCTCCGCCAAGAGCCATCCGGCGCACAAGCTGGGCGCCGAAGCGCTTCACCAGACGCTGGGTCCCGGACCAGCCGGGAACCATGCCAAGACCCGTCTCGGGAAGGCCGATCTTGATCTGCTCCTCGGCAATACGAATGTCGGCGACGCCCGCAAGCTCAAGCCCGCCGCCAAGCGCATGACCATTGAGCGCTGCGATAAGCGGGACGCGAAGCGTTGCGAGCCGCTCGAAGATGCGATGACCGTGACGGACCCAGGCATGACCGAACTCTTCGGGTCGCATTCCACCCCAGGCCTTGATGTCGCCGCCGGCCGAGAATCCCTTGCCTTCGCCGGTCAGGATGGCAAC
>NZ_JAUQTZ010000292.1:0-1281 GCF_059803845.1 Rhizobium sp. UFLA01-1127
GCTTCTCCTTGGAGCATTGGCTGCAACTGATGTGGGAGTCACTGGGCACGCTGCTTTGGGCCGGGCTCGTCTTCACCATCCCGCTCACCCTGATCACCTTCGTTCTCGGGCTTCTGCTCGGCCTGCTCACCGCCGTCGTCAGGCTCTTTGCCCCGGCGCCGTTCGTGGCCGTTGCCCGCTTCTATGTCTGGGTGATCCGCGGCACGCCGCTTCTGGTGCAGCTCTTCGTCATCTTCTACGGCCTGCCGAGCCTCGGCATCCTGCTCGATGCCTTTCCGGCTGCCGTGATCGGCTTCACGCTCAGCGTCGGCGCCTATACGTCGGAAATCATCCGCGCCGTCATCTCCTCCGTGCCGAAGGGCCAGTGGGAAGCCGCCTATTCGATCGGCATGAGCTGGCGCCAGGCCATGAGCCGCACCATCCTGCCACAGGCAGCCCGCGTCGCCGTGCCGCCGCTGTCGAACACTTTCATTTCGCTGGTCAAGGATACGTCGCTTGCCGCCGCCATCACCGTGCCGGAGCTGTTCCAGGCGGCACAGCGCATCGTCGCGACAACCTATGAGCCGCTGATCCTTTATATCGAGGCGGCGCTGATCTATCTCGTGCTCAGCACGGTGCTTTCGACGCTGCAGGGTTCCCTCGAGCGTCGTTTCGCCCGCTATGGCGGCACGCTGGAGGCGCGGACATGATCGAGCTGTCCCATATCGAAAAACGCTTCGGCGACAACGTCATCCTCAAGGACATCGGCCTGATGATCCCGGAAGGCACGGTGACGGCGCTTGTGGGCCCCTCCGGCGGCGGCAAGAGCACGCTATTGCGCTGCATCAACCTGCTTGAAATCCCGACAGCCGGAACGATCCGCATCGGCGAGGAGACGGCCACCTTTCAGCCGGGCAAGAAGCCGTCCTGGCAGGACATCCAGAAGATCCGCCGCCAGACGGGCATGGTCTTCCAGAATTTCCAGCTCTTTCCGCACCGCAGCGCCATCGAGAACGTCATGGAAGGCCTGACGACCGTGCTGCGCTGGCCGGAAGACAGGGCGCGTAACCGCGCGGTCGAGCTTTTGACGAAGGTCGGCATGGCGCACAAGATGGACGCCTGGCCCTCGACGCTCTCGGGCGGGCAGCAGCAGCGCGTCGCCATCGCCCGGGCGCTAGCCCCTTCGCCGCGCGTGCTGCTCTGCGACGAGCCGACCTCCGCGCTCGATCCGGAGCTGGCGGCCGAAGTGGTCGATGTGCTCGGCAAGCTTGCCAATGAAGGCACCACCATGGTCATGGCGAC
>NZ_JAUQTZ010000293.1:0-1179 GCF_059803845.1 Rhizobium sp. UFLA01-1127
AAATGGCAAAGAGTAAGTTTGAGCGCAATAAGCCGCACGTTAACATCGGGACGATCGGTCACGTTGACCACGGCAAGACGTCGCTGACGGCAGCGATCACGAAGTACTTCGGCGAGTTCAAGGCGTATGACCAAATCGACGCTGCTCCGGAAGAGAAGGCTCGTGGCATCACGATCTCGACGGCCCACGTTGAATACGAGACGCCGAACCGTCACTATGCGCACGTTGACTGCCCCGGCCACGCGGACTACGTGAAGAACATGATCACGGGTGCGGCTCAGATGGACGGCGCGATCCTGGTTTGCTCTGCCGCCGACGGCCCGATGCCGCAGACGCGCGAGCACATCCTGCTCGCCCGCCAGGTTGGCGTTCCGGCGATCGTGGTGTTCCTGAACAAGGTCGACCAGGTTGACGACGCCGAGCTTCTCGAGCTCGTCGAGCTTGAAGTTCGCGAACTTCTGTCGTCCTACGACTTCCCGGGCGACGACATCCCGGTCGTCAAGGGTTCGGCGCTTGCTGCTCTTGAAGATTCGGACAAGAAGATCGGCGAAGACGCGATCCGCGAGCTGATGGCTCAGGTTGACGCCTACATCCCGACGCCTGAGCGTCCGATCGACCAGCCGTTCCTGATGCCGATCGAAGACGTGTTCTCGATCTCGGGCCGTGGTACGGTTGTAACGGGCCGCGTCGAGCGCGGTATTGTCAAGGTTGGTGAAGAAGTCGAAATCGTCGGCATTCGTCCGACGTCGAAGACGACGGTGACCGGCGTTGAAATGTTCCGCAAGCTGCTCGACCAGGGCCAGGCCGGCGACAACATCGGCGCGCTGATCCGCGGTGTGAACCGTGACGGCGTCGAGCGTGGTCAGATTCTGTGCAAGCCGGGTTCTGTGAAGCCGCACAAGAAGTTCATGGCCGAAGCCTACATCCTGACGAAGGAAGAAGGCGGCCGTCATACGCCGTTCTTCACGAACTACCGTCCGCAGTTCTACTTCCGCACGACGGACGTGACGGGCATCGTGACGCTTCCGGAAGGCACGGAAATGGTCATGCCTGGCGACAACGTCACGGTTGCCGTTGAGCTGATCGTTCCGATCGCGATGGAAGAAAAGCTTCGCTTCGCAATCCGCGAAGGCGGCCGGACCGTCGGCGCTGGCATCGTTGCAAGCATCGTCGAGTAAT
>NZ_JAUQTZ010000294.1:0-1148 GCF_059803845.1 Rhizobium sp. UFLA01-1127
ACCGCCGATATCGTCGCCATCAATACGGCCGCTCTTGCCGGGTTGTCGGAAGCCAACGTGGCAGCCTTGTCTTCCGATCAGGCTGCCGCTTTGAGGACCGAGCAGGTAGCCGCGCTCAAGACCGCTCAAGTCCATGCCCTCACTTCCACCCAGCTTGGTGCGCTGAGCACCTCCCAGGTCGGTGTGCTCAGTGCAACGCAAGTGACCGCGCTGACGACCGACAATGTCGCAGGCCTTTCGACCACTCAGGTCGCAGCGCTCAGCGCGAAATCGGTTACGGGCCTCACCACCGCTCAGGTCGGCGCCCTCGGTTCGGACAATGTCGCAGCCCTTACCACCGCCCAGATCGGTGCGCTCAACTCCAGCCAAATCGGCGCCTTGAGCAGCTCCGAAATCGCCGGTTTGTCGACTGCCGACATCGCGGCCATCAATATGGCCGCTCTCGCAGGCCTGTCGACCGCCAACGTCGCAGCGCTCTCGTCCGATCAGGCCGCGGCACTGACGACGGCTCAGGTCTCGGTCCTCAAGACCTCGCAGATCCACGCGCTGACTTCGACCCAGGTCGGTGCACTGAGCGCCTCCCAGGTCGGTACGCTCAGTGCAGCTCAGCTGGGCTCGTTGACCACCGACAATGTCGCCGGTCTTTCGACAACACAGGCCGCTGCACTTTCCGCCAAGTCGGTCGCCGGTCTTACCACCGCTCAGGTCGGCGCCCTCGGTTCCGACAATGTCGCCGCGCTCACGACCGCTCAGATCGGCGCGCTGAACTCCACCCAGATCGGTGCACTGAACAGCGCCGAAATCGCCGGTCTGTCGACCGCCGATATCGCCGCGATCAACACGGCTGCTCTCGGCGGCTTGTCCACCGCGAACGTCGCCGCCCTGTCGTCGGATCAGGCCGCTGCCTTGACAACGGCCCAGGTCGCGGCGCTCAAGACTACCCAGGTCCACTCACTGACCTCAACGCAGATCGGTGCCTTGAGCACTGCGCAGGTTGGCACCTTGAACGCAGCCCAGCTTGGCGCTCTGACCACGGACAATGTCGCCGGCCTTTCCACCACGCAGATCGGTGCGCTGACATCGAAGTCGGTAACCGGCCTTTCGACCGCTCAGGTCGGTGCTCTGAGCTCGACCCAGGTCGAGGCCCT
>NZ_JAUQTZ010000295.1:0-1145 GCF_059803845.1 Rhizobium sp. UFLA01-1127
CGCGTCGCGATGACGCCGGACAGCGCCACCCAGCTTCAGAAACTCGGATATCAATGTGCCATCGAAACCGGGGCCGGCAAACTTGCCGGTTTTTCCGACGACGCCTATCGCGCAGCCGGTGTGACGATCGTCGACAGCGTTGAGGCGCTTTTTGCGAGCGTAGACGTTATCGCCAAGGTGCGCCCGCCGGAGCCAAGCGACATAGCAAGGCTTTCGAGTAACAAGACGCTGATCTCCTTCTTCTATCCTGCGCAGAACAAGGACCTGCTGGAGCAGGCCAGGGAAAAGGGCGCAAGCGTGATTGCCATGGACATGGTGCCGCGTATCTCCCGCGCCCAGAAGATGGACGCGCTGTCCTCCATGGCCAACATCGCAGGCTATCGCGCCGTGATTGAGGCCGGCAATAATTTCGGCCGCTTCTTCACCGGCCAGGTAACCGCGGCCGGCAAGATCCCGCCGGCCAAGGTTCTGGTCATAGGCGCTGGCGTCGCCGGTCTTGCCGCCGTCGGCACCAGCGTTTCGCTCGGCGCCATCACCTACGCATTCGACGTCCGCCCCGAAGTGGCCGAGCAGATCGAATCGATGGGTGCGGAATTCGTCTTCCTCGATTTCAAGGAACAGCAGCAGGACGGTGCGACAACGGGTGGCTATGCATCCCCGTCGAGCCCGGAATTTCGCGAAGCGCAGCTAAAAAAGTTTCGCGAGATCGCGCCACAGATCGATATTGTCATCACCACGGCGCTGATCCCGGGCCGCGACGCGCCGAAGCTCTGGCTTGCCGACATGGTCGCTGCGATGAAACCAGGCTCCGTGGTGGTAGACCTTGCGGCGGAACGCGGCGGGAATTGCGACCTGACCGTTCCGGATCAGAAGATCGTTTCTGAGAACGGCGTCACCGTCATCGGCTACACTGATTTCCCAAGCCGCATGGCCGCGCAGGCCTCGACCCTCTATTCGACGAACATCCGCCACATGATGACGGACCTGACCCCGAAGAAGGATGGCGTTCTCGTCCATAACATGGAAGACGATGTTATTCGCGGAGCCACTGTAGCCTTCGATGGCGAGATCACCTATCCGCCGCCACCGCCGAAGATCCAGGCGATCGCAGCCCAGAAACGACAAGAAAAAGCAAAAGAGCTGAC
>NZ_JAUQTZ010000296.1:0-1054 GCF_059803845.1 Rhizobium sp. UFLA01-1127
CGTAAGCGCGATTTTCCATGCGCATTGACGGCCTGACCGGTGAACCGCCCTCGCATCTGTAGCGATTATTCCGGCTCTGTTAGGCGGCGGCAGAGGCTTTGGAGAAGTTGATCGGCAACAGGTCACCTATGTCGGCCGCTTCCGTCCGCTGCGGCAACTCGGTGAGCACGTGGCGCAGCCATGCCAGCGGATCGACGCCACAGGCGCGGCAAGTGAGCATCAGACTGTAGATCACGGCACTGGCCTTGGCTCCGTCGGCGGTGTCGCTGAACAACCACGATTTTCTTCCGGTCGCAAAAACTCTGATCTCGCGTTCCAGAACGTTGTTATCGATCGGCATCCTGCCATCGCTGGTATAGCGTGTCAGGTAATCCCATTGATTCAGAGTGTAAGACACAGCGTCGCCGAGCTTGGTATCCGGCACGACCTTCGGCGCGATATTGTCGAGCCACGCCTTGAGGGCATTCAGGACGGGCAAGCTGTGTTGTTGTCGGAAGCGGCGAATGCAGTCGGCCTGCGTTTCATTGGCGCCGTTCTTTTCGCTTCGGGCCTGCCTCTCGATCCTGTAAAGCTGCTCGAAGAACCGAAGTGCTTGCTCCGGCGGCCCGCCGCCATTCTTTCTGGCCTTGAGCGCGTCAACGAAGCGTCGCCTGGAATGGGCCATGCATCCGACATGGGTTGCACCATTCAATGTGCGCCATGCAGTGTAGCCATCAGTGACCAGTATGCCGCGATAGTCACCGAGGAAGGCCTGCGGGTAGATCTGGCCGCGGCCGGGCTGATAATCGAGCAGTACGATCGGCTCGTCGCTGTCCTCGCCACTCCTATATGCCCACATGAAGGATGTGCTGGTGGCTTCCTTGTCCTTCTCCTTCAGGACTTGAACCGTCGTCTCGTCACCATGGATGAGCGGCTGCGACTGAAGCCGCAGTTTCAGGGCATCATAGATGCGGAAGAGGTGCTTCTCGCTAGAACCGATCACCCAGTGAGCCAGAGCACCACGGCTGATGGGAACACCGGCCCGTTCGAACGTCTGCGCCACGCGGTAGAGCGG
>NZ_JAUQTZ010000297.1:0-1040 GCF_059803845.1 Rhizobium sp. UFLA01-1127
CATCGAAACCCAATTTGTCGGCTTGGGCTGCGATATCGAGCTGGGTATCGAACTGTATGTCCGCTGCGGTTCTCGCCTGCACCGGCAAGACGATGCCGAATGAAAGCCGATCTGGATGGAAAAGCACGTTGCGCTCTGAATCTATTGCTCTGGCGAGGAGATAAGGAGGTTTGCCTTCCAGAAAAAGGGCTGACGCGCGTTCCATGGCGATGGCGTAACATATTGGAAGCCTTAGTCCGCTCCGCGGAGCGGACTATGATTGCAAAGGAATTCAGGTAATTCCGCAGCCTAGCTCGCGGTGACGCACTGCTTGACGTAGTCACGCAATGCCTTCTTCTGCAAGCCCTTGGCCGTGCCTTCATCGTGGCAGGTCTTGCGCTTTGCTAGAACCGGGTATTTCTGCTGCAGGCAGCTTTTGACCGCATCCCTGCGTGCCTGACCCTTGAGGCCCTGCCCTGCCGCATCCTGCCGGCAGGCTTGCCGCGCCGTCTTGATTTCATCCTTCGTCGGCATGGCGGAAGACGGCGTCGAAGCGGAAGAGGTCGCGGCGGGAGCTGGCGTTGCGGTCGTCGTTGCAGGTGCCGTCGTTTGCGCGAAGACCACGGTTGCGGAAGATAGGGCGAAGAGAGCGGCGGCGGTCGCACTTAGCAGCTTGCTGGTCATGGGGCATATCCTTTTGCCTGAAGGCATTCATGTTCAAGCCGCCGACATCGTCACGAGGTCGGCGTCCTTCTTGAACGATGGCCGTCGGCATATCCGTCGCTTGGATCGCCAAAAAACTTCCAGTGAGCTTGCCGGCTCCGTCAGTAGATGACGACGCCCCTGACGCTCTTTCCGGAGTGCATGAGGTCGAAGCCCTTGTTGATGTCTTCGAGCGGCATGGTGTGGGTGATCATCGGGTCGATCTGGATCTTGCCCTCCATGTACCAGTCGACGATCTTCGGAACATCGGTGCGGCCGCGCGCGCCGCCGAAGGCAGTCCCCATCCACGAGCGGCCGGTCACCAGCTGGAACGGACGCGTCGAGATCTCCTGGCCGGC
>NZ_JAUQTZ010000298.1:0-1022 GCF_059803845.1 Rhizobium sp. UFLA01-1127
ACATTGTCGGTGGTCAGGGCGGTCACCTGAGCCGCGCTGAAGGTGCCGACTTGCGAGGTGCTCAAGGCGCCGACCTGGGTCGAGGTCAGCGCATTGACCTGCGTCGTCTTCAAGGCAGCAACCTGAGCCGTCGTAAGGGCGGCGGCCTGATCCGACGAGAGCGCTGCGACGTTGGTGGTCGACAGGCCGGCGAGAGCGGCCGTCGTGATCGCTGCAATGTCGGCCGTTGAGAAGCTGGCGATGTCGGCGGTCGACAGAGCGCCGATCTGTGCCGAGTTCAGCGAGCCGACGAGAGCCGGGCTCAGGGCCTCGACCTGGGTAGAGCTCAGAGCACCGACCTGAGCGGTCGAAAGGCCGGTCACAGCCTTCGATGTCAGGGCACCGATCTGCGTGGTCGAAAGGCCGGCGACATTGTCCGTGGTCAGAGCGCCGACCTGTGTTGCGCTCAGCGTGCCAACCTGGGAGGTGCTCAGGGCACCGACCTGGGTCGAGGTGAGAGCGTGAACCTGGCTGGTCTTCAGCGCGGCAACCTGTGCCGTCGTCAAAGCCGCCGCCTGATCCGACGAGAGCGCTGCGACATTCGCCTCCGACAGTCCACCGAGTGCCACCGTGGTGATGGCAGCGATATCGGCCGTGGACAGACCCGAAACCTCCGCAGTGCTCAAGGCGCCGATCTGAGTGGAATTCAGCGCGCCAACCTGAGCCGTCGTAAGGGCGGCAACATTGGCCGAACCCAGCGCACCGACCTGGGCGGTGGTCAGGCCGGTCACCGACTTGGCGGTAAGCGCTGCGACCTGCGTGGTCGAGAGGCCGGCGACATTGTCGGTGGTCAGGGCGGTCACCTGAGCCGCGCTGAAGGTGCCGACTTGCGAGGTGCTCAAGGCGCCGACCTGGGTCGAGGTCAGCGCATTGACTTGCGTCGTCTTCAAGGCAGCAACCTGAGCGGTCGTGAGAGCGGCGGCCTGGTCGGACGAGAGCGCTGCGACGTTGGCTGTCGACAGGCCGGCGAGAGCGGCCGTTGT
>NZ_JAUQTZ010000299.1:0-1013 GCF_059803845.1 Rhizobium sp. UFLA01-1127
GCCATGGCCGAACTGGACGGCAGCCTTCGGGCCGACGATTTCAGCCGTTGCCGGCTTGGAGCCGCCAACGCGCAGATAGAGCCGGCCGATGCCGCCATAGACGGGCGAACCGAGCACCTGATTGATCATGACGCCGCCCTGCTGGTCGGCGAAATCGATCGAAAATACCGTGCCGTTCGGCAGGATCGAAGCCGAAAGGCCGGCGGTGTTGCCAAGCGTGATAAGGCCGAGTTCTTCGCGGCGGGGCGTTTGAAAGCTGCGATTGGAGTCCGAGGACATAAGCGTCGTCTCGCTGATTCATGGATCGGATGAGGGGCACTAGATCACAAGGCTGCGCCCGATCATAGGAGGCATTTTCCTATTCGAGCGTGTGATCACTAGCGATGGTTTGCAGAGGTTATGAGCATATATCCGGCGCGATGCGCCGCGCACTTTGATCGAAGCGACCTCCAGCTTTAGTGATGCGGAAGCTCGGCGACCTGATTGGCCGTGCGCAGGATCGTCGACAGGTCGGCATTGTCGAAGGCTTCCTTGGAGACACCCTTCACCTTGAAGCTCCTGCTTTCGCCGGGCGCGAGATTGACCAGCATATCGTCGACTTCGGCGTTGGGGCTGATGCGGTCGGCGAAGAGGGAGATGTCGCGCAGGAACGTCTGAGCGGTGACGGTCACGGTGATCCCGTCCGTGGTCTGGGCGCTCTCGATATCGAAGCGAGGTTGCGGGTACTGCAGCTTCATGTCCTTCTCGAAGAACCACCAGGCTTCGGCATCGCCGAGGCGCGCGCGCAGATATTCGCGGCGCGGATCGCTTGGGGTCGCGACCTCAGCCGGGATATCGATATCAGTATTTTCGAAGCGGTCGCAGAGAATGCGCCAGACGTGGTGGTGGGCAAGCAGCGTGCCATTGAAATCGAAGCGTTCGACGGTGAAGGGAACGCGCCAGAATAGAGTTGCGTCATTGACTGCGACCGCGGCCAGGCCATCGCCGCGCGGTTGGATGGTGAGGAGATGCGG
>NZ_JAUQTZ010000029.1:0-57231 GCF_059803845.1 Rhizobium sp. UFLA01-1127
TTACGTGGACATTTGCTCGAGAGTTCACGAAGGCCAGTCGCCAGATCGGCGGATCTGCTGTGCCGCGACATCATATCTGTCCATGCATTGGACTTGAGGGAGGCACATATTTTATCCTTCGCTGCCGCCTCTCTTCACCCGACCTGTACGGAACCTCCACGCAATCTGCACAAAAGCCGGCTATGTGGCCGGCAATCGTTCGGGATCATTCCTGACATGGAATTGCCGCCGGTATGATCGCGAAGGTGCGCCGAGACATGAAGTTCAGAGCCGAAGTAAAGCGAACGGTTCTTGCGAATGCTTTGGCAGCATCGCCTGGGATTTCTCAGGCAGGTGCAAGCAGCCTGGCATGGTGGGAAGTTTTCATGACAAGACGCTGTCGTCGCTTGTCATGCGCGCCGGCAAAGGCAACCTTACCGTCGTGCAGGCTCAAGCGCCTTCGAATGCGGACCATGCGGGCGATACGATCCGGAAACCGTTTTTCCCCGATGACTTCACTTCGTAGAGGCCGCGATCCGCTTTCGCAAATATGTCTTTGGCCGAATGGCCTGGGACGATTATGGCCGCGCCGACGGAGGTTGCAATGCGGATGGTCTTCAATGGCGTGGAGACGGTCCAGTTCAATCCCCTGACGACACGGCCGGCGATTCTTGCAAGGTAGTCGGTCGAGGGACATTCGTGGATCACGGCAAACTCGTCGCCACCGATCCGAGCGATCATGCTGGCTTTAGGGACGGCCTGCGAAAGCCTGCGTCCGGCGGCTTTGAGGCAGTCATCGCCCGCCTGGTGCCCAAGCGTGTCATTGACGGACTTGAAACCGTCGAGATCCACCAGGAGCAGAGCCCTGGCCGTCGGTCCTTGTGTTGCGCATACTTCGTTGAAGAAAGTTTCGAAGCGGGTCCGGGACGTCAGCCCGGTCAGAATGTCATGCTCGGCCAATTGGCGGAGCTGCTCGACCATGGTCTTTTCGGCGGTGATGTCCTGTTTCATGCCGAATATTCTTGTCGCGGTCCCGTTCACGACCTCGACGCAGGCGGTTATTCTTATCCACCGGCGGTTTCCGCTTGCGGTTATTATCTGCGCATCCAAGCTGAAACCTTCGCCCGTATGGATTGCTCTCTCACGGACCTCATCAAGCCGGCGGCGAGTCTCCGGAGTGTAGAATTTCAGGATCTCTTCCCGCGTGAGCGGCGTTTGCGGCGCAAGATCGAAGAGTTCATAGACCGTATCCGTCCAGCTAAGCGTCTGGTCGGGCAAGCTGCATTCCCATACTCCGATACGAGCAGCCTTGAACGAACGATCGAACAATTCCCGTAAATGCATGAATTCGCGGGAACCGATTGTCCGTGAGCGGAATATGTCATTTCCATCGCAAGGCATTGAAGGCCCTCACCAGCTGATCGAAGACTGTCGCCGTCCCGGCACTCTATTTCGGAGAAAGGATCGCATGTATTGTTTGCATTCTGGTTTCCAAAAATAACGGCGCTGTGACTGTCGCCGTTGGAAGAGCCCTGTTTCGAGATCGAACCTCCCGACGAAAATCGTCGGCAGCACATCGATCAAACGCCAAATATGCCCGCTGACGAATGCCACAAACCAATCCGCTTCCGCGGCGGAAGCGTGAGAATACTGTGTCAAGGTAGTCTTCGTAGATTGCGCCGGACTGATCGGTAACATCCTCTGTCAAGGCAATAGGATCAAGCAAAACATTGGCTGCGCCGACGACGATCCTCTTCAAGCGCCGGTCGCTGCCGACAACCGCGCTCTCTTTCGCTGCCGATCTTGGTGACAACGTGCCATAGCGGCAAAGAGCCACGCAAGCTGCTTTTACGGTTGCCCTTGCAGGCGAATGCACTAGCTTCTGGTAGTCCACCCCCTTCGTCCGAGGCTGACATGACCGACGATGTCCTGCTGACATTCAATGCCGGATCCTCGACCCTGAAGATCGGGATATTCGAGTTGAAGGGCGCCCGGGCGAGCAATGTCGGTCGCGGGAAGATCGATTTCGATCAAACGCCGCTGACGCTTCGCTATTCCGTCAGGCAGGCTCACTACGAGAAGCCGGTCAAGGGCGACAACGACACGAATTTCGTTTCCATCGTAGGCGAAACCCTGGATCATATGCTCGCTCACCTTCCAGGCGGACTAAGCGCAGTGGCCCACCGCGTCGTCCATGGCGGCATGACGTTCCCCAAGGCCATCCCGCTGGATGATGCCAGGATCGGGCAGATCGAGGCGCTCATTCCGCTCGCCCCTTTGCACCAGCCCCAAGCCTTGCGGGTCATCCGATCGATCGCAACGCTCAGGCCGGATGTCCGGCAGGTCGCTTCGTTCGACACGGCATTCCATTCGTCGCAATCCGACCTCGTGCGGCGACTGGCCATCCCACGCAGGATGCACGACGATGGCGTGCGCCGCTACGGCTTTCACGGCCTTTCCTACAAATACGTCGCCTCCCGGCTTCGGCAGATCGACCCGATAGCCGCCGGGGGTAAGGTGATCGCATGCCACCTCGGCAGCGGCGCCAGCCTATGCGCCATGGAGGATGGCATCAGCCGGGATACAAGCATGGGTTTTTCGGCATTGGACGGGATTCCCATGGCGACACGCCCCGGCTGGCTCGACCCCGGAGCGCTGCTCTATCTCATGAGGAGCGGCATGCGGCAGCCTGACGAGATGGAGGATTTTCTCTATCACGAATGCGGCCTGCTCGGTGTTTCCGGCATCAGCGGCGACACTCGAGTCCTGCTCGGTGACGACAGTCCGGAAGCGGCAGAGGCCATAGATCTGTTCTGCCTGCGCATATCGGGCGAAGTCGGCCGATTATGCACGACGCTCGGAGGCCTTGATGCCATCGTCTTCACGGCCGGCATCGGCGAAAACCAGCCGCAGATCAGAGCCCGCGTTGCACAAAGGCTGCAATGGCTGGGCATTGAAATCGACGGGGACGCGAACAACCGCAATTTGACCTCGATCAACGCGGCATCCAGCCATGCCAAGCTATTTGTCATTCCGACCGATGAGGAGCAGGTGATCGCCGAGGAGGCGACGGCACTCATCATGTGACGAAAACGAGGAGACGGAAATGAATGCAGTCGCCACACCGCTTTCGCCCGAAGAACTCGCTCTGATCGACCGCTACTGGAAGGCCGCCAATTATCTTTCGGTCGGCCAGATCTATCTGATGGACAATCCGCTGCTGCGCGAACCGCTGAAGCCCGAGCACATCAAACCGAGATTGCTCGGCCACTGGGGCACGACGCCGGGACTGAACTTCATCTACGCGCATCTCAACCGCCTCATCAAGGCGCGCGATCTCGACGTCATCTATGTATGCGGCCCGGGCCATGGCGGCCCCGGCATGGTTGCCAACACCTATCTCGAGGGCACCTATAGCGAAATCTATCCGGATATCTCCGAGACGGCGGAAGGGATGCAAAGACTGTTCAAGCAGTTTTCCTTCCCCGGCGGCATTCCAAGCCATGCAGCGCCTGAGACGCCCGGATCCATCCACGAAGGCGGTGAGCTCGGCTATGCGCTCGTACATGCCTTTGGAGCCGCCTTCGACAATCCCGATCTTATCGTAGCCTGCGTCGTTGGCGACGGCGAGGCCGAAACCGGACCGCTCGCAGCAGGCTGGCATTCCAACAAGTTCCTCAATCCGGCGCGCGACGGCGCAGTGCTGCCGATCCTCCATCTCAACGGCTACAAGATCGCCAATCCGACGATCCTCGGCCGGGCAAGCGATGAGGATCTGCGCAACCTGTTTTCTGGCTACGGCTACGAGGCCTTCTTCGTCGAAGGGCATGAACCGGCGCTCATGCATCAGAGGATGGCCGCCACTTTCGACCAGGTGTTCGATCGCATCCGCGGCATACAGCGGAACGCTCGTGAAAAAACATCAGTCGAAGCCATGCCCCGCTGGCCGATGATCGTGCTGCGCAGTCCGAAAGGCTGGACAGGCCCGAGGCAAGTCGATGGCAAGAAGGTCGAAGGCTTCTGGCGAGCGCATCAGGTGCCCGTTGCCAATTGCCGCGGCAACGAGGATCATCGCAAGATTCTGGAAGACTGGATGCGCAGCTATGATCCGGACGATCTCTTCGATCGTGAAGGACGCTTGAAGACCGAACTGCAGGCGCTTGCGCCCCAGGGCAAACGGCGCATGGGCGCCAATCCCCATGCCAATGGCGGCCTGCTTCGCAAGGAGCTTTCCGTTCCGTCCATCGAGAATTACGCCATCGAGATCGGCGAACGCGGCAGCAAGCAGGTGCAATCCACCGAAATCCTTGGTCAGTATCTGCGCGACACGCTGAAGCTCAATGATGTCAAGCAGAATTTCCGCATCTTCGGTCCCGACGAGACGGAATCGAACCGGCTCGGCAGCGTCTTCGATGTCACGGATCGGGTCTGGATGGAGGCGATCGAAGATTACGATGTCCACCTGGCTCGGGATGGCCGGGTCATGGAGGTCTTGAGCGAGCATCTGTGCCAGGGCTGGCTGGAAGGCTATCTGCTTACCGGCAGGCACGGGCTTTTCTCGTGCTACGAGGCCTTTATCCACATCATCGATTCCATGTTCAACCAGCACGCCAAATGGCTGAAGGTCTCGCGCGAACTGCCATGGCGCAAGCCGATCTCGTCGCTGAACTATCTCTTGACATCGCATGTCTGGCGGCAGGATCACAACGGCTTCTCCCATCAGGATCCCGGCTTCGTCGATCTCGTCGCCAACAAGAAGGCCGATATCGTGCGCATCTATCTGCCGCCGGACGCCAACACGCTGTTATGGGTCGGCGATCATTGCCTCAGAACCTATGACCGGATCAACGTCATCGTTGCCGGCAAGCAGCCGGAATCGCAGTGGCTCACGATGGACGAGGCGATCGCCCATTGTAAGGCGGGCGTCGGCGTCTGGGATTGGGCAAGCTACGAAGACAATACGATCGCCCCCGATGTCGTCATGGCCTGCGCCGGCGACGTTCCGACCATGGAGACACTTGCCGCCGTCATGCTGCTGCATGAGGCAATCCCAGATCTCAAGATCCGGACGGTCAACGTGGTCGATCTTCTGGCTCTGCAGGACCCGAACCAGCATCCGCACGGTCTCGATCATCAAACCTTCGATCAGATCTTCACCAAGGACAAGCCGGTGATCTTCGCCTATCACGGCTATCCCTATCTGATCCACCGGCTGACCTACAGACGAACCAACCACGACAACATTCATGTACGCGGGTTCATCGAGGAGGGTACGACGACAACCCCCTTCGACATGACCGTGCTGAACGAACTCGACCGCTATCATCTCGCGCTTGAAGCGATCGACCGCGTGCCGGGCCTGGCGGAAAAGGTTCCCGACGTCAGACACGAGTTAAAGGCGAAGCTTATCAAGCATCACGACTATGTCCGGCGTTACGGTGAGGACATGCCCGAAGTCGGGGATTGGCGATGGAAGCGATAGACGTGGCCCGGGCTCCATATCGGCCGAAACATCAGGCGTGTATTGTGCTGAAACAGCTATGCTCGTAGTCCTTGCTGCGACCTCTCGTCTATCCGGCAAACCGCACCAGCAGGATCACGAGCACTGCTGCCACAAGCCCGCCGATGAAGATCAAGCGCTGCACCGCCGCTCGCCTTGACGAACATCCTGGGCTGAGAACATGCGCGGCTTGTCCTTGTCCATGTCACCTCGGTCTTTCCTGCTCATTGCAGCAATCCCAGGGACGCCGGATTTCGGCACCCATTCAACTCGTATCGACGCGGTCGGCGTCGAGATGCGCCGATCGCGTCCGCTTGCAGATCTCAACCTACGATTGATAGGTGCCGGTGAGGCTCGCCTCCGCCAGCATGTGTTTCTTCACCTTCTGCCACATCGCTTCGGCTCCGATGGCTTCAGGAAGCGTGACCCTCGGTACGTCGAGGGCGGCCAACCGAAAAATATAGCGATGAGGAGGATCTCCGCTCGGTGGCTTCGGACCGTCATAGCGCGCGTTGCCGAAATCGTTCTTATAAAAGCGCAGTGCCTGCTCCTGCATTGTATCTACGCCTTCGGCCAGGCCGCCCCATTGCGCGGGAATATTGGCGATGCCGCAATGGCAAAACGTGCCGCTCGGCGCGTCCGGATCCTCGATGATAAAAGCGAAACTTTGGGTCTTTTCGGGAGCGCCGCCCCAGGCGAGCGGCGGGAACATATTCTCGCCATCCAGCGCGTATCTGTCCGGTATCGGCTCGTTTTCAGCAAAGGCTTTGCTGATCAACGTCAAAGCCATTCGATCCTCCTTTTACTGTCATGGATTCATGAGTTTGTGAAGTTCGGAACATATGGTGCAACCCGTCAGTGCCATTATTGTTCCGCGCGGGAACCTTGCCCCTCACCCGCGGTTCGAAACGGCCACGAAGGAGGAAAAAATGACGGATGAGCGGTTCGAGTGGATCAGCAGGCGGGCCTATGCCATTTGGGAGGCCGCCGGCCGGCCTTGGGGATGCAGCCAGCATCATTGGGAACAGGCGGCCAAGGAGCGCGAGATCATGGAACGAACCCGGGCATCCGCCGACGGCGAGGAGATACTTGCAAGGTTTCGACCGAAGGCCGCCGAAACGCCCCGATCCGAGGATGATGCACGAGACACCGAGAAGAACCAGGTCCCCGACGGCCGCCGCGTCGGATAAGGACCGCAAGCAGGCACCGCTGTGCCACTCGCCCGCGCGCACCCGACCCACTGTACGATCATCGATCATGCCTTTTGCCAGGGAGATCGCCTAATTCTGCGTTCCGTCGCGGCTCGGCTGGGCCGGCGTACTCTTTATGCCATGCTGATTGTTGTCCGTGCGATCGGTCGGTGCGGGCTGCGCAGATTGGCCGGCAGGCGGGATATTGTCGATCGTGCCGCCCTGCGGCTGCCCGGAGGAGGAGCTGATAGCCGGCCCCGGGCTTTGAGATTTATCCGGTTCGATATGGCGGCTCCACATTTCAACACCGGCCCATACGATTGCGGCCAGAACCAGCGCAATGATGAGGAGCGTGGATAGATGGGTGCCACGTACTCCCTGGCGAGCCTCTGTCGCCGAAAGTGGCTTCTTTGGTTCCGGGGATGCCATTTTAGGCCTCCGTTCGTTTTAACCCTGGTGTTGGCCTAACCGGAATAGCTGGAGATAGTTCCATTTCGTCGCATTCTCCGTCCAATCGGCTTGAATCGGAACATTGCGCGCCACGGCACGTTAGCCCATGAGGTAACAGATCGTGCCAAGCGGACGCGATGGCGCTGAAGAATATGGAGATTTTTCCGCTTTCTCTCCATAGCCAACGAAACGGCAGTCGAGCTTCCTACCCATCCGATCTGTGCCTTTCCAACGTTCAAGGAGGTGGAAAGATGGACGAGGCTTTGAAGCTCTACCGTTTGGTTCCGGTCGCGGCCGAAGATGATCCCAACTGGCTGGACGCCAGATCTCGTGGCGAAATCCTCGTTGCTGCTCGAACCGCGGGCGACGCACGCATCGTCGCGGCCGAAACGGAGCTGGATTTCATGGACATCGGCGCCGCCCCCGCGGAGGACAAGACGACCAGAATGGCAAGCGTCTTCCGCAACGAGAAACTCTATACAGTCATCGAGGTGGACAATGGCAAGGAATATCGCGAACGCGGTGTCGTCGAAGGTTCCATCGGCATCGACACCATCATTTCGACCCAGGTCTGATCGGCGGGGTCATTCGAGTGGCGAGATACTGGCCAAATGCGGTCGCGTCTTGCTGACAGCGGCCATAGCGGCAGTCATGGCGTCGAACCTCGCATCGGCACAGCAACAGCCGGGTAGCGACCGCTGCAAGGCGACCGACACAAATCGGCAGACGGAGAACAAGCCGACTGACAATGGGCAAGCAGCCCCCGCACCGGACGATCCCGGCAAAAAGCTGTCGGATTGCGGCGGCGTCCTCAAGCCCCCGGCCGTCGGCGACAGCAAGATGGAAAAGCCTGCTCCGGATGTCGGCAATACCCCGATCATCAAACCGGGCGAGACGCCGCCGGAACAACCCAACAATCAGCAGCCGAGCAAATGAGACTATCGCTAGGGCTTCGGCTCCGGCTGCTGAATGGGGCCGTGCGTGACGGCGCCGGGGTCTCGACCATTACTCGACGTAAACGGCTTGATCACGACAATCCCCAGGATGGAGGCGATCATCAGACCGAAGATGACGAGCAACAGCGTTCGCATCTCGCAGGCCCGGTCTATGGCGACTTGCGGACAGCAAGATTGCTGTCATGCCCGATAATGCCGCGCGCCTGCCGGGAAATTGCCTCGGCACGCTGCTTGGCTTCGTGATTTTCGACGGAGCCTTCGATAATGACGCGTCCACGACTGACACTGACGAAAATATTCGCCTCATCAAGCAGCTGATCGGCCTTCAACCAGCCTTCGATCTCTGCGCGAATTTCCGCGTCCGTTCTCTCCTGCTTCGGGGCTTGATCGCCTTCACCGTGATCCGCGGCCATCCCCTCTCTACCAGCTCCGCCCGGTCGAGAGACTGTTCGCGGATGGGATATCCTGAAATGGATCTCCTCGGCCATCTGCTGGCGCTGCACGTCGCATTCGGACGAATCTTCGCAGCGCGCATCGTCAGTTCCATTCTCCGGCGCGATATCTCCTGAACCGCCGGCGGCCTGATCGAGGGCTTGAAGGGTGCGGATATCGCCGCGATCCGGAGAATCTCGTGCCGCTTTGCTGTTCTTGGTCTCAATCATCGTTTTCTCCCTGTCTCATATTTGATATGAGACAAACCGCTGCCGCCGGCGAATGTTCCGGTCTTGATGTCGATGGCTACGAGCCCACCGTCAGCATCTCGAAGGAAACGATCTTGTGGTGTTCCTGCAGGGAGGCGAGCAGCTGCGCACCGCCGCCATCGCGACCAGCGTGCTTCCAGCGCACATCGTAAGTGATATGCGACATAGTCTCGTCGGGGGCGGCTACCTTGCCGATAAATGAAAAGACATATCCATGCGGCTCAAGCGCTGTCTGCATGCCAGTGGCGATATCGGCGTCACCGGGAAGTTCGATCACGAAACGAGCCTTTTGCCGGTGCGACATCAGCCGGTCGAACTGTTTGAAAGGGGATAGCACGACAAAGGCGATAACGGCGCCGAGCGAACCCACGATCAGCTGGCCGCCGCCGATGCACAGGCCAATGGCCGTCATGATCCATAGGGTCGCCGCTGTCGTTACGCCGGTGACCAGATCACCACGTTTAAGGATGGCGCCACCGCCGATGAAACCCACCCCGGTCAGCACGCCGAGCGGAAAGCGCAGCACATCCATCGAGGCAAATGATTGCTGTGCCTTACCCAAGGTGGACAGCAGGAGATTGGCCTGGATCATTGACAAGCAGGCGGCAAGTCCCACCAGAATCGTCGTCCGGAACCCGGCCGCATGTCCGCCCACCTCGCGATTGATGCCGATCATGGCGCCGGCGGTGACCACCAGTAGCAGACGCACAGCAATATCGAGCCAGTTCGGATCCAGGGTCATGCTGTCTACCGTAATCGGCAAGGCATCCTCCCGCGGGAAGCTCATCGCGGCAATTTTCTCATGTGAGAACAATGCCGGCGGCGTTTCGTTCCATGCCCGATGTTTTGCGGTTGAAAGGGTTTCGCCGGTTTGGCGGTCGGATCAAACGGAGCATTTGCCAAGCCGGTGAAGATCGTGCCAGCAGGCCTCACGACCGAAGATTGAGGAGGAAGAAGTGCGGACGCCCGACACTGCAAATATCGATTGGTAAGGCGTGAATGATGCGCTAATTTGAACTATCGAAATATCTGGATAGCCAAGATGTTTGACGCCAAGAAATTCATATTGTCTGGACTATCGTCTGCATTTGGCAGATTTCATAAGAATAGAAGCTTACAGAGAATTATCTTCAACGCCATTCGCCTTAACAGGGCTGAAATATCCGACATCATACTGGACGAAAACGCCAGATTCATCGGCTACTGCCTGGCCAGGCGAAGCTGGTCGCACGCCCAGATCATGCAGGATCTCTGGGTATGTTTTGAGCTGGCGGAGAAAAGAGACGGATTTTTCGTGGAATTCGGCTCGACCAATGGCTTGAAGAACAGCAACAGCTGGCTCCTCGAAAAGAAGTTCGGCTGGCATGGCATCCTCGCCGAGCCCAATCCGATCTGGCATTCGGACCTGGCCGCCAACAGGTCCGCCTCCATCGAGCATCGATGCGTGTCGTCGAGTTCCGGCGCGACGGTCAATTTCATTGCCACGGATGAGACCGACCCGGAATTGAGCTCCATTGCCGATTTTTCCCAAGGAGACCATTTTTCCGGCGTTCGCAGTAAGGGAAGACAGATCAGGGTCGAAACCATATCGCTGGACGATCTGCTCGATACCTATGACGCACCAGCCGTCATCGACTACCTTTCGATAGATACGGAAGGGAGCGAGCTGGATATACTTTCCGCCTATAGCTTCAGCCGGGAATTTCAGCTCATTTCCGTGGAGAACAATCCCAAGACCGAAGCGGCAATCCAAACGCTTCTGGAGAACAAGGGATACAAGCGGGTGTTTCCGCAGTTTTCGCAGTGGGATGGCTGGTATGTTTCTCGGAAGCTCAGAAGCGAAGAACAGGATAAAATTATAGCGCCTGAATCCTGATTGACACCCGATTTGCGCTACGCGGAAACGAACGCGCGGGACGATCCGACCGATCTTCGTATCAGTCCTGTATTCCCGGGCGAGCTTTGTCTACGCTTGCGCGCTCGGCCTTCGGGGAAAGTCTTCCGTCCGAATGGGCTTGAAACAGGTTGCCCGCAAAGAGATCCGAACCGTTCTTGGATGTCGACCTGCCGATATCCCGCCCCAGCACTTTCACGTAGATGATGTAAAGCAGCAGGCGGGGAAAAATATAACCTGCCTCGAGCACGGCAGCCAGAATGAAGGACCATAGGGCGATGTCGAGCGCAGAGCTCCCGGAGCCGATATTGGCGAATGCGTAACCGGCCATCACAATCAGGACGATTATCGTAAAAAGCAAAATTGGTACCCTCAAGGCGCATAAGGCCCCGACGACGAATGAGACAATGAGACCCCAAGCCATCAAACGCCTAGCTCCGAGTAGTTCATCTTCAATCAAGAACAATACCGAGCAATAGTATCCGTGATCTGCGCCTCGGGGACAAGTCGAATATTCCTGACTTATGCAGTTATACGCCCAATTTTCCAAGAAAGACTGTCATTTGGATCTATGTCGCTACTTTTAGGCGAACAACCGCTACGCGCGATACGCGCTTGATGCGAAAACCCTCCGTAAAGCATCTCCTGCCTGGGTGGCTCGTGGAATTGCCCGAATCCGCAGGAAACCATCTCCCGGTCAAGGAGACAAAGCCGGGCCTCTGCCGCTGTCCGTCGTCTGTGTCAGCGCTTGCGGCTTCGCATCTTCCACGCGAATGACATCCCCCGGCGCGACCGGATCATTGTCGCTTGCGGCCATGCTGTGCAGCGTACCGTCGACCACGCGATCGATCGTCGTCTTGAGCGTCCGTCGCGGATCCTCGCTTGCCACACTTGCCGCAGCAGCCGGAGCGCGCGCTTGAATATTGTCGAGCAAGGCCTGTGTCGTCGCTGCCTTTTCCCTGTTGGCCGCGAGACGATCGCGCACATCCGCAGCTTCTGTCAGTGCCTGCGTACGATAGCGATTGCTGACATCGGCAATATCGCCATCCGCCTTTGCAATGTCCTGTCGCGCCTTGAGATTGGCGAGTGCCACGTCAAGGTTCTGGCTTTCTAGCTGCGCCAGGTTCTGGTTGGCGTTGAGCTCACGCGACGACACGGTCAGTCCCTGCGAAATCAGCTTGTTGACCGTACCGACATCCTTGTTGGCGAGCTCTATCTGCTTGGCGAGCGAGGTGGCCTTGGAGGTGAGTGCCTCGATCTGATTGCTGGCAAGCAGCTTTGCCTGGTTCAGCGCGTCGATCTCGGTGCGCAGCGAGCGCTCGCGCGTATCGAACAAATCCTGCTCCTCATGCATCATTCGGGAGATGAGCGGATCGTCTGCGCGCTGCATGATCTCCGACGGGAAGCTGATCGAGGGCCTGTTGTCGATGACCGCATCCAGACGCGCCTGCCGCGCCAGAAGGCTGAGCCGCTCGACATCCAAAGAACGAAGGTCGCCCCGGGCGACCAGAGCCTCCCGCTGCAGGCCGACAAGCGTCGGATCGGTGACCCCGAACGTGCCTCCGGCCATGCTGAGTGCCTGGACGACCGTAAGGCCGGGGCTATAGTCGTAACGCCCCGGCTTCGCCACCAGTCCGGTCAGGAAGAACGGCCGGTATTGCGCCACTTCCACCGATGCATTGGGACGCTTTTGCATGCCGACCTGCGTCTTCAGCCGTTCGCCGATGCTTTCGGCCACTTGCTCCGAAGTCATTCCTGCCGCCGGCACGATCCCTATGATGGGAAGCGACAGGTTACCGGAAGCAGAGATGACAAACTCGCCGGTCAACGGCTCCCACTCCACTGCGGAGCCGGTCATCGGCCGCCATTCGTATACGCGTATGCGCAGCTTGTCCTGAGGGCCGAGAACATAATCATCCGCATAGACGCTCGACATGCCCAGCACGGAAGCCAGGATGATCGTGCCCAGGGCAAGCAGCCGATACCCGGAACGCCGATGATTTTTCTGAGCCATATTGTCCCGGCCCATTCCACTGCACACTGACCTGTTCGGCTCCATGGCCTACCACTCCTGCTCGACGATAGAGGTGCCTCGCTGATGCCGCCTTTGCGGCAACACCCTAGCCGTGAACGACTTTGGGCTGCTCACCGGTCGATCTGTTGACGAACGATGCAAACTTTCTCATGAAGATTTCGGTTCTGAATTCCGCCGCACGCGCGACGGCATCGCCCGGACGCAGATCCATGCGCTCGAGATGCTCGACTGCCTCGATCAGGGCGTCTACCGTCTGTGTATCGAAGAACACTCCCGTCTTTTCGGCAACAACCGTTTCGGTCGCGCCGCCGCGATTGAAGGCAATAACGGGCCGGCCGCTCGCCATCGCCTCAACAGGCACGATCCCGAAGTCCTCTTCACCCGGAAAAATCAGCGCCTTGCAGCGTGCATATTGCTCCTGCAGGACACGAAACGGCTGCGGCCCCATTATCGTCACCGTCGGCCCCGCCATTTTCCGCAATCGTTCGAGCATCTCGCCGCCGCCGATGACGACAAGCTTCATCTTCATTCGATTGAACGCCTCCACTGCAAGGTCGGGTCGCTTGTAGCCGACGAGTTCGCCGACCATGAGATAATGATCGCTGACTTCCGCCTGGGGCACCGGGTGAAATGCGGACGTATCGACCGGCGGGTGAATGACTTCGGCATCCCGCCGGTAGTAGCTCTTGATACGCCGGGCAACCGTGATCGAATTTGCAGCAAAGTCATCCACGCGATTGGCGGTCGCGACATCCCATGTTCTTAGATAATGGGCAAGCGGCGGCATCATCAGGCGCGTCATGAGACCGGAACTGTCGTAATAACTATTATACATGTTCCAGATGTACCTCATCGGCGAATGGCAATAACACACATGCAGCGCCGTCGAATTGGGTATTATCCCCTTGGCCGGTCCTGATTCACTGCTGATGACGAGATCGTATTCGTTCAGGTTCACCTGCTCGAGCGCCATGGGCATCAAAGGAAGATATTTCTTATACATTCGCTTCGCATAGGGAAGCCGATCTATGAAGGTCGTATATACCCTATGCTTTTTTATGACGTCGGAGACAACCAAGGGATCGTAGACATGCGTGAAGATGTCCGCGCCCGGATACATCCTGCAGAGGGCCTCGAGAACCTTTTCCCCTCCACGCATTCCAACCAACCAATAATGTATGATTGCGACACGCATGAAGTACCCCATGAACAAGACAGTTATTCGACTGTATTGAATGTATAGTCTGGAGTTATGCCGATTTATCCCCGGTTTCCCGATGCACCCAGGATCCGCGATCCGGGATCTCCCGCATCTTTCTGCCGGAACGTACGCCAGGAGGGATGAACATTGTCGGAACTCAGCCATTTATATGGCTTGATGTTCTCATTATGGCGCTCGATGAAAGTCCGCATATCGGCTTCCAGCTGACTTGCCGAGACGCGGGCGCCAGGCTGCGCCTGCCTGCGGCTCATTTCGCCGAACCAGCTCTCGACCTGGCGCAGCCAGAAAACCGGTGACGGAGTAAAATGTATGTGATAGCGGGGGCGATGCCCCAACCAGGCCTGAACCAATGGGCTCTTTTGTACGTCGCGATTGTCCAAGATGATATGAATATCGAGTTCAGGGGGAACGCTCGCATCGCTCTGTTTCAGAAAATCCAGAAATTCCGCGGCGCCGTGCTGCTTCTGGTATCTATCGGAAACAAAACCGCAGACGATATCAAGGGCACCGACGAGCGAGACCGTACCCTGCCAGGGAGAGGAATGGGGCTGGCCTTCAGCCGCGGACGGATTCGACGGTGCGACGGATCGCCCCTCCTCGAACTCGCGAGGAAGACCCCGCTCGTTGACGCTCAACGCTAATGCGCGGATCGGCGGAGACATGTAAAGTCCAACAATATCGCAGACTTTATCGAGAAAAAGCGGATCGCTCGACGGCTTGAACGTCTGCATGCGATGGGGTTGGAGACCGAACGCGGCCCAGATGCGTCGAATTGTCGTATGCGAAAATCCTGTCGTCGCAGCCATCGAACGGATCGACCAATGCGTGGCGTCTTCGGGCGTGGACTGCAGCGTGCGGGCGATCACCGCCGCAATCTGTTCATCATCGATCCTACGCGGCCTTCCGGGGCGCTCCTCGTCGAGAAGCCCGTCTATGCGGCTTTTCAAGAAGCGCCGGCGCCACTTGCCGACGGTGTTTTCGTGGACTCCGAGCTCCGCCGCCACGGCCTTGCTGGTCATGCCATCAGCACAGCGAAGGATGATCTGACATCGCTCCGCCATAGAGCGCGTTGCCGTCCGACGCCGATGCACTTGTAGCTCCAGATAATCCCGTTCTTCCTTACTCAAAACCAAAGGCTCCGTGGGCCGTCCGGTCGCATTTGCCATCGCCAAGCTCCCTGCCAACAAGTACTTACTAAATGATACGAACTTATGTTCCGATTAGCATCCGATCCACTAAATATATGTTCCAACACGGACCATTATCTAGACTTAGATATGCATAAATAAGTTGTGTAATAACTCGGATTTGTCATAAATAACGCACATATATTGCAGAGCAACAAAGACATTGTCAATTTATTTATTATTTGTTAACCTGAAACTACATTCGAATTCGGCGTGGGACAGCGCCTTTCTAAACATCGCTGACGACATTTCTTTGTTTCTTCCGAATGCGGAGCAAGCTGATGAGGGAAATAAACGTTAGGAGTGAGCTCGATTCACTGGGCCATCTGCGGGCGCGTCGACACGGCGGCACGTCCTTCCGACGGACAAACGCAAAAAGCATGCCTTCCAATACCACCAAGCGTTGCATTGATGCCGTCTTGGCTGGAGGGGCACTGGTTGTATTGGCGCCGATGATTGTCATGGTGGTGGCAATTCTCCTTGTAACGCAGGGGCGGCCGATCTTTCATTCGCATCGGCGCGTCGGCAGGAACGGGGTCCTGTTTCCCTGCCTCAAATTCAGAACGATGGTCAAAAATGGGGATGAGGTTCTGGCTCGGCATCTCGATGCCAATCCTTCCCTCAGGGCGGAGTGGAACGCGACGCGGAAACTGAAGGACGACCCCCGCGTAACCCAATTCGGCAAGCTGCTGCGCAAGAACAGCGTCGATGAAATTCCCCAGCTTTTGAACGTGATCCGGGGAGAAATGAGCCTTGTCGGGCCGCGTCCGATCGTCACCGGCGAAGCCGAGCTCTACGGCGCGCATTTTGCCGACTATATCCGTGTCCGACCCGGTCTGACAGGCCTTTGGCAGGTCAGCGGACGCAGCGACACCAGCTACGATACGCGCGTCGCGCTCGATGTGCGCTACGTTGCCGAACAGAGCCTGTGGGGCGACATCGTGATCATGGCCAAGACCATTCCGGCGGTCTTGTCCTCGCGAGGCAGCTACTGATCAAGCTGCCTCGAATGCATTTCACTACAGACTGCGCAGGCTTTCCATTTCGTAAGCCGCGGCGATCGGAATGACCCAATATTGATCCCCGGAACCTCCGCGGCATCCGACGGCAGGTATATAAACTGCAGGTATGAACTCTTGGCAGGGAACGGTTAGCTTTGCACGATATCTATCTCACCGACCAGTATGCTGAACTGAACCCGACGTGGCACGAGGAGGATTCTCCGTGGAAGGCCCGTCAGATCGAAGCGATCATTCGCAAAAATCGGCTGAACTTCAGCAGCCTTTGCGAAGTCGGCTGCGGCACGGGCGAAATCCTCCTCAATCTGTCGCGCTCCTTTCCAACGGCGCATTTTACAGGCTATGAGGTTTCTCCCCACGCCTATCAAAGAGCAAAGACGAAGGAAACCAGTCGCGTTTCCTTTCAACTGAGCAACATACTTGAGGAAAAGAACAGTTCGTTTGACGTCGTCGTCATTGCGGATGTGATAGAGCACGTCGAAGACTATATTTCCTTCATAAAGGGGCTGCGCTCTTGCGGGCGCTACAAGATCTTCCATATCCCGCTCGACCTTTCGGTGCAGTCGGTTCTGCGCGCTTGGCCGATTGCGAATTTGCGCAACAATGTCGGGCATCTGCATTATTTCTTCAAGGACACGGCGCTCGCTACCCTGCGGGACTGCGGCTACTCCGTCATCGACTACACCTACACCGCAAGCCGCCTGGAACTACCCAACCAGGCCCTCAGCAGCACATTGATGCGGCTGCCGCGCAGGCTGCTTTATTCCATTCATCCGGATTTGGCGGTGCGAATCCTCGGCGGCTACTCGCTTCTCGTTCTTGCAGAGTAGTCACCCATGGCATCAGCCCAAATACATGCGGGGGCCAGCGATGCGGCGAGTTTGCCGCCTCGCTCCCGCGATCCTTCATCTTGGCTTCCTCCCGACCGCAGCCATATAAGGCCGCGATCCGGCCACCGCGAGGCTCTGCCATGAGTATCGAGCCGATCGGGATCGCTGCCATTCTATGCGGGCTTTTTTGCCTGTTCCTCGGCAATGGTGCGACCGTCATAGCTCTGGCGGTGGCAGCGGTATTCGGATCGGCAGCGGCAATGTTTGTCGGGGCCGCAAATATTCAGCCCGGCCATGTCATGCTGGGCTTCCTTCTATTGGGTGTCATGACGCGGGAGCGCGCGACGCGCGAATTTCTGCACGCGTTGCAATTTGGTGAGCCCGGCTTCTGGTTTGCTCTCCTTGTTGTCTATGGCGTATTGAGCGCATATTTTGCACCGCGGCTTCTGTCGGGCATCACGCAGATCGTACCGCTCGGAACGACGATCTTTGACGACAGCCGATCGACGGTTCCGCTTGTTCCGGTTTCGAGCAATCTCACGCAAAGTGTCTACATGGTCGGCAACCTTCTTTGCTATGCCTTGACGGTTGCAGTTGCTTCGAATTGGCGCGGCTTCAACGCGGTTCTAGCGGGGCTTCTTGCCTATGCCGTTGCCAATACCGCCTTTGCATTGCTTGATGTCGCCACCTACTCCACTGGCACGCAAGGCATGCTCGCTTTCATGCGGAATGCGCAGTATGTGCTGCACACCGACGATCAGGTTGCGGGCGTCAAACGCATCGTTGGATCATTTACCGAAGCCTCTTCCTTTGCGCGCTCAACTCTCGGTGTGTTTGCCTTCACCGGCACGCTTTGGCTCTGTGGTCGCCGTCCCTACCTCACCGGCTTTGTCGCCATCACATCCCTTGTCTTGGTTGTGATGTCCACATCTTCAACCGGGCTGGTCGGTGCACCCGCAATGGGTTTGATCCTCTATATGACCGCCATTGCCGTCGGAGGTCATAAGAACGCCCGCCGCACCAGCACCCTGGCGATCGTGTTCGTACCGACGATTGCGACCGCGGCGGCGCTGCTGATCGCGATAGACCCTGATATGTCGAAGGTCGTATATAATTACATCAACATCATAGCGCTCGGCAAATCCACGTCCGACTCCGCCATCGAGCGCGGTTCCTGGAATATGGCCGCGATCCAGAACGTCTTCGATACCATGGGCGTAGGTGTCGGCCTTGGTACCGCTCGCACCTCCAGCTTTGCCCTCGCGCTTCTTGCAAATGTCGGCATCGCCGGCACGATTTTCTATCTGCTGTTCGCCTTCGGAGCGCTGATCAGGAAGCGCGGAATTCCGGGCAGCCTTGGCGCGGATGCGCGTCTGGCCGCCTGCAACGGCTGCTTCGGCCTTCTGGTCGGCGACATGCTGGTCAGTCCCGTCATCGATCAGGGTCTGTTCTTCTGCATGCTCGCCGGATTGGCATCGGCGCTGCCGGAGCGCAGCAGGCACCATATCCGCACTGGCCGCCCGATAGGAGCAGTAACCATATGAGCGCTGGCGCCCTTTTTGCGGTCAACGGCCGCTTCCTCGGTCAGAACCCAACGGGCGTGCAGCGCTACGCGTCGAATGTGGTGCGCGCGCTCAATACGGCACTTGCTGCCACCGACGACCGGGCGGCGATCATTGCCCCTCCTGGGACCTCGGATCCGGGGCTCAGCCACATGCCGCTGATGCAATCTGGAGCCCTATCCGGCCATCCGTGGGAACAGATCACCTTGCCGGCCCAATGGCATGGCCGACTCCTCAACCTTTGCAACACGGCACCCGCAACCAAAGCCGATCAGATCGTATGCATCCACGATGCCAATGTCTTTACAACTCCGGACAGCTATAGCCGGGCTTTCCGGATAGTCTATCAAACGCTGCAGCCGCTTCTCGTGAAGCGTTCGGCCCGTATCGTAACCGTATCGCATGCTGCGGCGCGCCAGATCACCAGGCATCTGCCGATCCGGATCGAAGACATCGCCGTTCTTCCCAACGGTCACGAACACGCCTTTAGCTGGGATCCGGCGCTTGCGCAGATTGCGCCGAGCTTCGTCACGGAGACCTTCGGGCGATGCGACCGCCAGTTCATCCTGGCACTCGGATCCAAGGCGCGGCACAAGAACCTTGCCTTGCTTGTCGATGCCGCTCCGGGGCTTGATGAAATGGGCATCGATATCGTGATTGCCGGCGGCGATGCAGGAATTTTCGTCCCCGGCGCACTCAAGGAAAGATCGAACGTCCATATGATAGGGCGTGTCTCGGACCATGACCTGGCTTACCTGCTCGAAAGAGCGCTGTGCCTTGCCTTTCCATCGCTGACGGAAGGCTTCGGCCTGCCGATCGTAGAGGCGATGGCGCGCGGCTGCCCTGTCGTCGCCTCCTATTGCGCAAGCATACCGGAAGTCTGCGGCGATGCCGCCCTGCTTGCCTCGCCGACCGACCCGGCCGCCTGGGTTCGGCAAATCCGCACCCTGAAGGAATCTCCGGGGATGCGTATCGACCTCATGGGGCGAGGATACGACCAGATCAAGAATTTCTCCTGGTCGCAGACGGCAGCCGGTTATATGGAGCTGCTTGCGCAGCCTATCGCGCGGCCGAAAACCTACAAGCCCTCCGGGGTAAGCACCCCGCATGTCGCGGTCATCGTTGCTACGCGAGGACGGCCGGCGACCGCAAGCGCTACGGTGCGTCACCTGCTCGCCACGCAGACGCTGAAGCCGAAAACCGTCATCGTTTCCTGCATCGACGTTGCGGATGCCGGCAATCTCATCGGTCATCCCGAAGTGACGGTGGTGACCGGCCCCGGCGGCCTGACGACGCAACGAAATACCGCGCTGCTGAACATCCCCGAGGACTGCGAGATCATCGCCTTTTTCGACGATGATTTCCTGGCGGACGCGAATTGGCTGGCCGCGGCGGCAAGAGCGTTCCGCGATGACAATCAGATCGCCGGCTTCACCGGCCGCGTGCTTGCCGATGGGGCCGGCGGCGCGGGAATCGGCTTCGAGGAGGCATTGCGCCTTGTCGAAGCCGCTCCGACAAGCGACTGGACCTGGATCGAACCCTACAGCCCTTATGGATGCAACATGGCTTTCCGGGCCGAGGCCATCGGCGAGACGCGTTTTGACGAGCGTCTCGTCCTTTATGGCTGGCTGGAGGATCGCGACTTTGCTGCAGCCCTCGCCAAGCGGGGCGGCCGCTTCGTCAAATGCGCGGAAGCTTTCGGGGTACACATGGGTGTCAAGAGCGGCCGCGTCAGCGGGGACCGCTTCGGCTATTCGCAGGTGATCAATCCCATCTATATGCTGCGCAAGGGGACGATGACCGGACCGATGGTCGCCAATCACATCTTCTGCAACATGGCCATGAACTTCTCGCGGGCCGTCTGGCCGGAGCCATTCATAGACAGATGGGGACGCGCAAGAGGCAATCTGATCGCAATCAAAGATCTCCTTTGCGGACGCCTCCAGCCCGAGCGGGCGGCAGGATTGCAGGCGAGAAGCAATGCGAGGCAACTCAAGTCGGAGGTGAGGACTAGATGACGCAAAACGCCCCGTCTCTACTGGAACGCTCGTCTCGGCTTTGGCGGCTGGACGAACTTCCTGCCGACAAGACCAGCGAAGGCCCGGTCGCGCTCCTGCGATCGTTGAGCATGCTCGCTCTGCAGCACAAGATGAAACTCATCCTCTGCACGGCGGTCGGTGTCGGCCTGGCGGCAGCCTACGCCCATTCGTTGCCACGCACCTATACGGCAACGGCAACCGTCCTGCTGGAACCCCGCCACCTGACGCTGACTTCAAGCCAGGACGCCCAGAACTTCGACCTCAACCGGGCAGACGGCGAACTTCAGATCATCCGTTCCGAACGTCTGCTCTCGGCCGTCTTCAGCAGCCTTAATCTCGGAGACAAACCGGAGCTTGGGCCGCAACCGCCGAGCATAAGCGGCTTTGTCCTCGGCAATGCGATGCGCGCGGTAAATTATGTATGGTCTGCCATAGGCTGGCCGGACACGGAAAAGGCGCCTCGTCCCGGTACCCCGACCGGCGCGGCTCGGACGAATGCGCCCGCCGTCGATGCACACCAGGCAGCGTTTTCGAATTTCACGCAGCATCTGGATGCCCGCCGCGTCGGCCAGTCCTACGTCATCGAAATCAGTTATTCTTCCTCCGATCCGACGCTTGCCGCGCGCATCGCAAACGCGACCGTCTCCGCCTATATCCTGCAGGCCGTCAGCTTCAAGGACGAGATGGCCCGGGCGGGAACCGAGGTGCTTCAATGGCGGCTTGACGCGCTGGCGGCTCAGGTCGCCGCCGCGACCGACGCTATGAAACAGGGCGCCTTGCCCGCTATTCCGACGCCCGACGGCGACGCGAGAATTATCGGCGCTGCACTGGTGCCGCTAAGTCCGTCGGGACCTCGCGCAACCTTGATTACCGTTTTGGGCGGCATTCTCGGCGTGCTTTTCGGTTTTTCGATCATCGTCCTCAACATCGCCTTCGATCGCAAGGTCCGCAATGCGAAGGATCTGGCGCGTGATACGGGGATATCCTGCCTCGGAAGCCTTCCGGATCCGGCCGGCCGGGCGAGCACCTTACGCGGCTCCTATAGCAGAAGAACCTCCCTTGCCGTCAATCAGCCTGGCAGCGCCTATGCCCTGGCCATTCGCAATCTCAGGACATCCATCGAGATCGCATGCTCGAACATCCGAAACGAGCGAGGACTCATCATCGCGATTACCGGATGGGAGCCGGGCCAGGGAATCCCGAAGACGAGCGTCAACCTCGCGCAATTCCTCAATCGAAGCGGGCGGCATGTCACCCTCTTTTATGACGAGGCAAGCCAGGACAATCAGAGCAATCGCGAAACGGACAGCCTGTTGATGACATCGTTGGCGGATGCTCTCGTCGACGATATGCGGCCCGAGCAGGTGATCCTCGGCAACGGACGCAAAGACGAACAAGGCGTTGCGCGGTTTGCGATCCACTCCACCAATGTGCTGACAAATCTTTATGTCGATTTCCGCGACAAGAGAGCAGGACGGATCGTGGAAGCGGCGAGAGCCAGAGGAGACGTGCTCCTGGCACTGCCTCCCGTCAGCACCTCGTCGGATGCGGTGGCATTGTCGGTTCACGCCGATGCGGTGGTGGTGATCGCGTGCGCCGGCAGGACGACGACGGATCAGGTGAACGATGCGCTGCTGCAATTGCGGCGCGCCGGCGCCAATGTCATCGGCACGGTCATCGATCTGGCAAAGGCGTGACGTGCGTCAAACGAAGCTGGAGGTCAGATGGAACCCGCTTCAAGATGCGCGTTTCAGTGGGATAAATCCGGGCGAGAGAGAGGCAGGTAGGATGAAATGAAAGCTCCCAGGATTGCTGTCGTCATCACTTGCTGGAACTATGAAGCCTATGTGGCGAACGCGATCCGCAGCGTCGTTTCGCAAGGTTGCGACGAATGCGAACTCGTCGTCATAGACGATGGTTCCACCGACGCGTCATGGGACGTCATCCAACGCGAGGGCGTCACGGCCTATCGCATTGAAAACAGCGGCCAGAGGGCAGCCGGCCTTTACGGCCTGGAGCGGACGCAAGCACCTTTCGTGCTGTTTCTCGATGCGGATGACGAGCTGGCGCCGGGCTCCCTTGCGACGATCCTGCCGGAATTGGACGATGGCGTTGCCAAACTTCAATTCTCGCTGACGCGGATCGATCATGGCGGGAACGTCCTTGGCGCCGGAACGACCGTAGAAGGATTTAGAGACCGCCACGTCATTGCAGACAGCGTGCTGCATACGGGCGTTTACACCAGCCCTCCGACGTCCGGAAACGTCTTCCGCCGTGATGTCTGCGAATATCTGATAGAAATGGACTACGATCCGGCAATTGACGGACTGCTGCTCTTCGTTGCCCCTTTCATGGGCGATATAGTCAGCCTGCCGCAAAGGCTCGGGCGCTACCGCATCCACGGCCGCAATTTTTCGGGACTGGGGCGACCCGTCGATCCCGCCTCGTTGCGCGAGGAATTGCGCCGATTTGTCATGAGGATGGAGCACCTGCGCCGAATTCTGAAGCCGACCGGACGCGCGGATGCGCTCATTCAGCCGGATGAGGCCTATTACTATCTCGAACGCAATTTCTATCTGGCGATTGCGGAAGGCAAACGCCCTTCGATCAAGTTCCTTCTTTCGCTGCTTCGAAAACTCTGGCGGCAGCATTACTCCTTGAAGACCAAGGGGACGATTGCAGCATTTTGCCTGCTTACGATGGTATTGCCGAACCGGAACGCCCGCCGCGGGCTCGCTTACCGGCTGAACGGCGGCAACCGTTCGACCGTCGGGCTGATACAGGCGCTGATGTAACGAATACGCCATCCTTGACGCGCAGGACGGTCGCAGGATCAACGGCGGTCGGCCAACTCGAACCGCCCTTGGCCGGCGATCAGGCGCATGCCAAGCGCGAGCAACGTACCGACATAGGCTGCCGCACCGGTTCCCGCGACGAAGGCGAGCTCGAAAACATGGTTCAAGGATCGACCGCCAAGCTCATGGCGCAGCATGACGACCCATAAGACCATGACAATGGCGGCAAAGCCGATTTTCCAGAGATTCTTCAGCTGCGTCCACATTCCAAGCTCCAGTTGCCGCCGCACCTCGTGGAGATAGAATGCAAACATGATGGTTGAAAGGACCACTCTTGCGGCGCTGACGCCGGTGATCGAAAAGAGATAGAAGCCGATCGAGATCAGCACGATCCGCAGACATAGATCGATGCCGTTCAGCCTGAAGAGAACACGCGGACGATCAAGCGCAAGACTAACCGAATACAAGGTCTGAAAATAAGGTATCGGGATCACGGACAGGGATAAAAGGCTGAGCAGAGGAGCAGCATCCTTCCATTTTCCGCCGAGAAGCAGATCCGTCACCAGATCTGCCGTCAGAAATATCCCGACACAAGCAGGCACGGAAATAAGCATCGCGAACCGAGCGGCTTTGAGAAAGGCAAGACGCATTCGCTGCTGATCCGAAGTTATAAGCGAGAATGCAGCCATGACCGGTTGCAAGGCTGGACCGATGAGACTTTGCGTCGGAACCACCGATACGTCGCTGGCAACGGCATAGCGCCCGAGCATGGTGCTGTCGGTGGTCGCACCGATGAGAAAGCGATCGAACTGCCAATTCAATGCCGAAATTAATTGTGCGGAACTGAACCAGCCGACGAAGCCGGCAAAATCGGAAAGGCGCCGCAGCGAGAATGATGGGCGGTAGGGTGCAAGCAGGTAGGAAACCACTACAGCTGCCACCGAATTCGTCACGAAATTTGCTGCAATTGCCCAGTAGCTTCCTCCGGAAAAGACCGTGATCATCGCAATGGCGAAGGCGCACAGCTTTCCGCTGAACTCCAGCAGGAACGTTTGGCGAAAACCGAGCTGGCGGGCGAAATGCACCATCGCCGGACTATAGAAACCCCTGGCAATCGGCCCGATCGCCAGAACGGCAACCAGCGGCGTGAGTTGCGGATTATGGTTGATCAGCGAGAAGGGCCATGCGGCAGCCAGAACGATGAGCGCAATCAGCCCGCTTCTCACGACACTCAGCGTAAAGCCCGTGTCCAGGTGGCTTTTGTCGATCACATCGAGCCGGACCATCGCCTGCGTCACCGGCACTTCCAGCACCGTATCCACGACCACGACAAGCGACATTGCCAGCGCCGCCAGACCGAAATCGGCAGGCGTCAAAATACGGGCGAAGAGCAGGAGCGTACAGAAATCGACGAGACGGCCGACGAAGCGTGAAACGACGAGCCAGCCGGCTCCCTTGAAGGCTTTGAACGCAAGCATGCCGACCCTAGTGCTCCGTTTGTCTTGGATCCGGTCCGGCTTTCAGGCCAGGGCCGCCAGCGCCTCCACAGAAGCCATGATCGCCAAGCGTCGCGTCACTCATGTACATGTCCTTGGCAAACTCCGTTGTTCAGCGATACAGCCGAGCCGAAACCCCTCGCAACACATGCGCCATTTCCAGCGCGGCGAGCAGCGGCGGCTTGAAGCGGGGAAAGTCCCGGGCAATGGCGCCCTCGCGCCAAAGATGGGATTTCACCGACATCAGCTTCGCGGCCAGAGCGACTTTCTGCGGATGATTGAGCACCTGCACAACGTCGGACCGACCGAAATCCACGGAACGTGCGCCGACCCCGAGCGCGATAACATCACTCGGGCTCGGATTGATGATCGCCTGTTTAAGGCGCAGCCATGCACGATCGGCATCCCGCAGGACTTGGGCTCCGCTCTCGACATGTTCGATATATTGCAGCGCTCCCGACAGAAGCGGGTTTTCGACCGCGGGGTTTATGGCGCCGAACCGAATATCACCCGAATTGGCGATGACGGCACCGTCGATGGTCTCGCTGAAATGACGAACGGAAGGCAGAGCCGGCTCGAACAAGCTCTCGATGATCTGCCAGTATCGCAGAATGACCGTTTCCGTCTTGAACGGGTCGTAAAGGTTCTGCTCGACCACGAGGCCGGCGACCCTGGGGAAATGATCCTCGCTCAGGCCCTTGTAGTTGCAACGGGCAAACTGGATCGTCTCGAAGCGCTGCTGCGGAAAGCCGGCCGCCAACAAGCGCTGCGTGCTGCCATAAAGGCCGGTATCGCAAAGAACGATGCGCTGCGCCCCTGCCGATACCTGTTCCAGATGGCGGGTGAACAGTTCGTTCTGCCTGCGAATATCTTCAAGGACGGCACCGCCGGCATCCGTCTCGAGAAGCGCAAAGAACCGCGCGGGATCGAATATATGGCGCCAGGTGTCAGGCAATTCATAGCTGCGCCCGCCCAGGGCGCGGGCGACATCCGCGAAACTTCCGCCCTGGAATTCACGTCCAAGCTCGTCGAGCACGGCAGGACTTCTGACCATGACCGCAGAGCGCGCCGCGACCAGCCTCGAAATCAGAATATTCTCCCGCTTGACATCGAGCGGCAGGCCGAGCGTCCGCAACATGCGCTCGAACGCCTCCCGGATGCCGATGCCGCCCCGCGCGCAGAAAAGCAGCGTCGTGTCGTGACCAAGCCCGGCCTGCGCGGCGTAGAGCCAGATATAAAGACAGAACTCCGCGACGATCGGCCCGAAGACGTCGCGGCCGAACAGGACTTTGTCGCTCAACGCGGAGTGCGGTCGGCCGCCTCGCCTGAGCTGCTTTCCGAGTTTACTGAACGCCTCGGTCCGCGCTCCATCCAGGCGCGAAGCGTAACGTTCCAGCTGGCTCTTCGGCAGGTGAAGCGTCCGCAACCCCATCGAGGCCGGCATCCGAAAATCCGCCGTTTCGTCATCGCCTATGTGCAGGACGCGGGACGGAGCGACGGATTCATTCTTGAGGACGGCGCTGAACAATCCGCCATAACGCTTGCTCGCCTGGGCGTCGGCGCTTGAATAGATGCCGTCGATCAGGCCTGGGCCATGGAAATGATGGATCAGCTCGCCGAGCTCGGCAGCTGAAAGCGCGGTATCGCTGACGGCGACGATACGCGCTCCGGCCTGCCGGAACTGCCTCAACAGCGCGGCGAGCCAGGCGTTGGCGCGAAGAGCCGTCTTCTCGACGGAGAGTTCTATGGCAATGCGCTCGCTTACGAGATCGTCCGGCAAGCCAAGCAAATTGAGCTGCCAGCCGATGATATCACTCAGCCTCACCTCCCCGATACCGTCGCCCATGTTGAGTGCCCGATAGGCGAACTTCTGCGCAAGAAGGCGGCATTTGACGAGTTCGCCAACCTCGAAGAGCAGTCCCCGTTCTTTCAGGAGACGGGCAAACCGCGCCTCGCCTGCGGCAATACGCGAGCGCTGCGACTTCCCGCGGCGCAACAGCAGCGTGTCGAATACATCGGTGGAAATCAGGTCGATTTCGCCAATATTCCTGTAGAGATCGTCGAGGCTTGGCCGTAGCACGAGATAACCTCCCCGGCGTTCAACGAAATAGTAATAATCTACACGGGCACAATTTATTCACAATCAAACCCGGCACTCATCCAGAAGACAGGCCGATCCATTCTTGATGTAACTACACAAGCGCCGCGATATCAAGTAAAATTAAAATATAGATTGAGAATTCACTCGAATTTTTGTTCCATATAGCCCTTACACAGATTTGTGATACACCATAAACGAAGTGAATTTTCGACAGTTTTCGACTGAAACTTTCAGTAAGCAAAAATTTTAATCTCCTTATAAGAAGCCGCAGCAGGGGACCGTTCCATGAATGATGCGGGTCATTATGCCGCCAACGATGTCATCGCCGAGGTGGAGAGATTTGATGCCATCGTCCTGGGGGCGGGCATCTCCGGACTGGTCTCCGCCTCAGTGCTCCAGAAGCAGGGCTATCACCGCGTCCTGATCGTCGATGCGTACGACCATGTCGGCGGCAATCACATCGACTGGTCGCACGCAGGATATACGTTCGATATCGGCAGCCTCATATTTCAGGACGATTCGCCGCTGCTTGCCCATTTTCCGGAATTGCTGCCTCTCTATGTTCCCATCGAACCGACATGGGCGCGACTGAACCCTCAGGGAATGATCACTGCTTATCCGATTTCGGTGCGCGACGACATTTTCAGCGCCGGCGTCACGGAAGTGCTGCGAATTTTCTCCTCGGTCATTTTCGCGCGTCTCTTCCAGCGAAAGATGCGCAATGCGAAAGAATTCGCCCGCTATTGGATCGGGAGCCGCCTGCTGCATCGCTCCGGCCTGGAATCCTATATGAAGCGCTTCTATGGAGCCGCGACCGAGGCAATAGACATCGATCTTGCCCGTAAGCGGATGCTCTGGATCAGCGAACACGCGTCCTTGAGAAATCTGATAGCGCGGGCACTGAGGCGCACCCAACCTGGGCCGGCCAATCGGCAAATGGCGCGTCCGAAGGAAGGCTTTCAGTTCCTTTACCGGGCTGCGGTCGAACGATTGGAGCGGCGCGGCGCGGAATTTCAGTTAGCGGCGGACATGCGAACGATCCGCAAGGTTCACGACCAGCTTCACCTGCAATTGCAGGACAGGGTCGTGGCTTCGCATCGTGTTATCTCGACCATCCCCATCCACGTAGCGGAAAAGCTGTGCGGCCTCGATTCAGGCCGGAAGCTTGAGACGATCACGCTCATCTCCCTCTATTTCAGCTTTTCCGGCGAACGCGGCTTCTCGCAATCGATCATCTACAATTTTTCGCATCAGGGCGCCTGGAAACGCCTCACGATGTATTCCGATTTCTACGGCAAAGTCGATGACCGCGATTATTTCACAGTCGAGGTCATCGGCGACCAGATCGGCTGCTCGATTGAACGCGCCGAAAACGACTTCAGGGATCACGCTCGTGCCAACGGGCTTTTCCAGGGCGATCTCAAATTGGAAGGCAGCGACATACTCGGGGAAGCATATCCGATCTATAGCAAGGGCGCTGCCGGCCATGCTGCGCAAGCAATGCAACAACTCCAGGCTTTCGGCCTTGAATCCTTGGGGCGCCAGGGCGCTTTCAACTATCAGCCCACCGCGCGCGCCTCGACAGTGGAGGCAGAAGCAGCGCTGAGGACGAAGTCGGAAACATAAGTATTCCTAAAATCAACTGAATATAAATTGGAAATTTGTCGCGCAATCAATGAGTTTCACAGCGGAATTGCGGAGACTTTTATGATTGCCATGCCGAAAGAGCTAAAGCATACTGCGCCAGCATCCTCGATATATCGTGTTTATATTTATCACACTTATATAAGGTGCATTTTATGCGGATTTTGCATATATTGAACCACACGAACAGGCTGAATGGACACGTCCATGCGGCGGTCGATCTGGCGTGCGCACAGGCGCAATTGGGCCATGACGTCTGCATTGCAAGCGGTGGCGGTGATTTCGATCCGCTGCTGCATGAGAACAATGTCGCGACAGCGATGATCGACCATCAGCGAAAGCCGGTCAATCTGTTGAAGTCGTCCTTTGCCTTGCGAAAGCATGTCCATGCCTGGCAGCCCGATATCGTCCACGCCCATATGATGACCAGTGCAGTTCTGGCGTGGCCGATTTGCCGACTGTCGGGCACTCCGCTCATTACCACCGTTCATAATGAATTCGAGAAGAGCGCGATCTTGATGGGCCTCGGGAACCGCGTCATTGCAGTCAGCGAGGCGGTGCGGGCTTCCATGCTCAAGCGCGGGATACCGCCATCAAAGCTCTGTGTGGTCCTCAACGGCACGATCGGCTCCGTTCGCTCCGAAAGCCGTAGCAGGACACCCGCCGACCTGCCGTCTCCCAGCATCCTTTTCGTCGGCGGCCTGCATCCAAGAAAAGGCCTGCCCGATCTCTTCGAGGCCTTTCGCCTGGCTCGTGCAAAGCACCCCGAAGCCAGACTTTTCATCGTCGGAGAGGGGCCGTTCCATGACAGCTACATGGAAATGGTCGCGAAGATGGAGTGCGCTTCGGCCATCGCCTTCCTGGGAGCCAAGCAGGATCCATTCCCCTGGATGGCGGCTGCGGATATTTTCGTATTGCCGTCGCATGCCGATCCCGCGCCGCTGGTTCTCTCCGAGGCCCGCGAGGCGGGATGCGCCGTCATCGGCAGCAATGTGGACGGGATCCCGCAGCTATTGGAATATGGGGCAGCCGGAATATTGGTGCCGCCGCACGATCCGCCCGCCTTGGCCGCCGCGCTCTGTAACCTGCTTGAAGAACCTCATCGACTGCAGGAGTGGAAAGACAAGAGCCAAGTGCATATCGACCGTTTGACGATCAACCGCGTCGCCCATGAAACGCTGGATATTTATGGCAGCGCTCTTGCAGCCGGCTCGAAGAACGCGGCCGCCGCGTAGCTCGAACTGACGGGAGCGATCCATTCGATCGAGGAGAAGCAGCGATGCGAAGCCTGACATCCCGGCGCAAGGTGCTGATAGGCACCGCATCGCTTGCAGCAGCCGGCGGTTTCCTGCTTGCAAACCGCCATCCGGCGGCGCAAGCATCACCGGATCCGACAGCAGGCCGCGCGATCGTCTTCGAGGAAAACTTTACAGCGCTTGATCAGGCGATCTGGCATGCAGGAGCCAAGGCGACAACCTTCGACAGCGGCTTTTACGGCAGATCGGCCTTCAGCCGCTTCGGCGGCGAGGAAGGGTTCGATCCTTACGCGATCGTGGACGACCCGTCCGCCAGCAACGGCAAGGCACTGCAGATCTCGGCGCAATATATCGGGCGCCCCATGCAGGTTCCGAATTACTACGGCAACAATCTGCCTGAATATCAATGGATATCGGGCAACATTCAGACGGCCAGGCCGGACGGCACGATCCTGAAGGGCTGGCGACAAGGCTACTTCGAGGCGCGGATGTGGTTTCCGGCTCATCCCTTGAGCTTTCCGGCCTTCTGGCTGATGAATGGCAGAAGCATTCTGTTTCCCACAACGAGCATCGAGCTCGACGTGGTCGAGCAGAAGGGCTGGGAGCATGATCTCTATGGCGCCTATCTGCATGAGTGGGGCAAGCCGGGCGAGCATCACGAAGGGGTCGGCGTTCCCACGGATGTGGATATTACAACGGGCTATTTCCGCTATGGCCTGCTTATCGAGGGTGCGCGCTGCCGCTTCTATTTCGAACGCAAGCAGATCCTCGATCCCAAGACGGGCGAGCCTGTCGACTGGATGCTCGGACGCTCGGCGGAAATGGATGCGCAGGGCGATGTTTTTTGGCCGTTGCTGACGCTTGCGCTGCGCTCGGACGTGCCCTTTCCCGATCCTCTGCAGCCGCAGGATCGCCAGACCTACATGCGGGTGGACTACATGCGGATCTATGGATGATCCCTTGAAAACCCGGCCGGTGCCGGGTCGCTCAAGGACACCATCTTTCAGGCAATCAGCGGCGCGGGTCCCATAGAGGCTATGCGCAACGCATCGGCGTGAACGTCCACGACCCGCTCGGTATCGTAGATGTCTATGAAGTTTTGACGAAATTCGGCATGCGCGCGCTCGTCGTGGAGATTGTCGCAATAATAAAGCATCGCCTTGACGAGTTCCTCGCCTCCGGCGATCGGGACGAGAAGGCCGAGGCGTCTGTCGACCAATATGTCGCTCGGGCCAAATTCGCAATCGGTCGAAATGACCGGCAAGCCGAACCGCAAGGCCTCGCATATCGCCAGCGACCAGCCCTCCCAGCGTGATGTCGACACATAGACATCGCTCGCCGCCAGCGCCGGCGAAGGATTGTCGGGATGGTGTTCGACGCTCACCGCGTCTTCGAGGTTCAAATCCGCGATCTGTTCGCGCAGTTCCGCCTCGCCTGCCCCATACCCCACCACCTTCAGCCTGATATTAGCGCGAAGCTTGTAAGCCTCCGCAAATGCCTTGAGCAGAATATCCTGCCCTTTCTGGAAAGAGAAACGACCGACGTTCACGAATGTCACGCAGCCGCCCTCCCCTTCGGGCTTCTTATGGAGGGGGTCAAACCTTCTAACGGGATTGGGCAGCCAATATTGCCGGACATTGCTTCTGAACATCGCCTTGAAGGACTCGAGCTGCCGTGGCGACGTGCCGAACACATAGGTCAGCTGCCTGATGAAATAGATCCTCATCAGGAAGAACAGTATCTTGGCTTTCAGATGGCTTGGCTCCAGCCGCGGATTGCCGTGCAGGTGCATGGCGAAATTCCGCCGGATGCCGATGCAGGCGATCATGCAGATCACCGTCGGCTCGATCTGAGGAACAACGACCAGATCGTAGTCCCTTGCCCCGATGACATCGCGCAAGACGGACATGAGTTCCCGTCTGTTGTGCACGATCCTGTCGATCGTATTGTAGCTCTGTGTTCCATCCGGCCGGTTCTTGTGTTCGGACGTGTAGAGGACATCGATATCGAAATCGGCCGCATACTTATCGGATAGAGCGGAGCATATGGTGTCGACGACTCTTTCGATGCCGGCAAACGAACTCGTTCCCGGCTGGATGTAGAGGATTTTCTTAGGCGATGCAGGCGGAGCCTGTTCCTTCTCAGTCGACAATACGGCTTTCATCTGCACGCGCCCTCTTCGACCTGTCTGTCCGTCTCTGACTATACTATCAATGTTAAAGGCAGATGAGGGAATATTGCCGCAAACTCGAGAGAAATCTATACGAAATAATGCCTGCGCCGAATACGGATCATGCCAATCTCATTGCCTGTCCGAGATCGCTCAGGCAAATGCGACCGACGAATTGCGGCAGTTTCTTTTCAGGTTCTGCTCCATGTACGGTCTTGCCAACGCCGCTTTTCATGTCAGGCAGATGGCTGCGCTTTCACAATGGAACCCGCTTCTCCTGCTGACCTGTCCGGCGGAATGGGTGGAAACCTATATTGCCCGCGACTATTTTTCGACCGATCCGGCTGCCCAGTACCACTCCACTCGAGTGCGGCCGGAGGCCCCTATCGCGCGACACTCGTCGGCAATGCCGTCGTGTATTTCACGCATTTCAACGAGAAGTGCGACGACGAACTCAACACCGCTTCGTGTGTCAGGATACCGCGCATTAAAAGCCCTTCATATTCCCTGACATCGGCAACAACCGCGCGGATGAGATAATCCCATTCTCCCGACATGGAATAGCATTCGAGCACTTCGCGATAGCTCGCGATGAACTGTTCGAAATCGCGCCGCGTCGCGGGATCGTGGGTCTTCATTTTGACCTGGCAGAAGACATTGAGGCCCTTGCCGATCTTGTCGGGATCGACGAGACGAACCGTCCTGCCGAGCACGCCGGCGCTCTCCAGTGCCTTGATCCTTCGCCAGCAGGAGGCGGGCGACGCACCGACCTTTTCGGCGAGCGCGGCTTGGGCGATATCCCCCTCCTCCTGCAGCACCCGGAGGATCGCTCGGTCGACGTGATCAAGATCGAAATCTTCCATTCAAAAACCTAATGCTTGTGAAATGAGCATTTCAAATATTAGGCAAAACCATGCGAAATTGAAAGGAATAACGCGGGTGTTCTGAATTAGAATTATGAGGCCATATGGAGGAGGATCACATGGCCCAGCTAGCTTTGAAGAACCATGAGCGAAACTCGCCAGACCATCGCATCGACTGGCGTCGGGTTGCCTATCTCGTCCACCTCTCCCGAGCCCTCGACGAGATGGAGGAAAAGCGCCTCGTTCCGGAAAAGAAGGTCCTCTATCAGTTTTCGGCGCGCGGCCACGACATGGCGCAAATCCTTCTCGGCACGCAGCTGACAGGCTTGCACGATGCGGCCTGCGGCTATTATCGCTCTCGGCCTCTGCTGCTCTCGCTCGACGTCGATCCGGCCGATGCTCTCGGCTCGGCCATGGGCCGCGCCGGCGGCTATTCCGACGGGCGCGACATCGGTGTCGTCTTCAACTATCCGAACCGCTCCGGCGCCTCGGCCCTGCCCATGTGCGGCGGCGTGGGAGCCCAATATACGCCGACGGCCGGCTGGGCGCAGGCGATGAAATATTATGCCACCACATTGGGGCGCGAAGAGTATACGCGAGATATCGCCGTCGTCCTTGGAGGCGATGGCTCCGTCGCCTCGAACGGATTTTGGGCAGCGGTGACCGCCGCAACGACGCAAGCATTGCCGATGCTCTTCTACATCGAGGATAACGGCTTCGGCATCTCCGTTCCCTCGACGGCGCAGACGCCCGGCGGCAATATCGCAGCCAATCTTGCAAGCTGGAGAAATCTTGCAATATTCGATGGCGACGGCAGCAGCCCCGCCGAGGCGGCAAATCTTGTGCACGACGCAGTCTCATTCGTCCGCCGTGAGCGCAAACCCGCTCTCTTACGGCTGACGGTTCCGCGCCTCGAAGGCCACAGTTTTCAGGACACGCAGACCTATAAGAGCGAGGAAACCGTGAGGCGCGAATGGGCACGAGATCCCTTGCCGCGCCTCAAGGACTTCCTCGTCCCCGCCGTGATGACCATGGAGGAGTGGGACGCCTGCGAGAGCGAAGCACGAGAGGCGGCAGAAAGCGCGTGCGCGCGAGCCGAAGGCAGACCGGTTGCAGACCCATCCACCGTTACCCGCCATGTGTTCTTCGACGGCGACATGCAGGCGATGGGCGGCCAGCATCCCTCCGGATATGTGCCGCCGGCGGCAACGGACGAGCCCGAGATGTCAGGCCCCCGCATCAACATGGTCACGGCGATCCGCAGGACGCTCGAACATGAGATGGCGATCAATGAACGCGTCGTCATGTTCGGCGAGGATATCGGTCCCAAGGGCGGGGTCCATGCCGTGACCCTCGGCCTGCAGGAAAAATTCGGCAATGAGCGCATTTTCGATACGTCATTGTCCGAAGAGGGAATTATCGGCCGCGCCGTCGGCATGGCGCTGGCAGGGCTCGTTCCTGTCCCTGAAATCCAGTTCCGGAAATATGCCGAGCCGGCGACCGAACAGCTGAACGATTGCGGCACCATTCGCTGGCGCACCAACAACCGGTTTGCGGCTCCCATCGTCGTGCGCATACCCGGCGGCTTCTTCAAATGCGGCGATCCCTGGCACAGCCAGACCAATGAAGTAGCCTTCGTGCACCAGCCCGGCTGGAAGGTTGCCGTTCCCTCGAATGCCGAGGATGCCGTCGGCCTGCTGCGCACCTCATTGCGCGGCAACGACCCGGTCATCTTCTTCGAGCACAGGGCAATGCTCGATCATGCCTGGGCACGGCGCCCCTATCCCGGCGACGATTTCGCGCTGCCATTCGGTAAGGCAAGACTAACGCGGACCGGCAGCGACATCACCATCGTCACCTGGGGCGCCATGGTGCACCGATGCGAGGAAGCGGCCGAAGGCTTTTCCGCCGATATCATCGATCTTCGCACGCTGATGCCCTGGGATCGGGAGGCCGTGCTCGCTTCGGTCGCCAAGACGCATCGCTGCCTCATCGTCCATGAAGACCTCGAAGCAGCCGGTTTCGGCGCCGAGATTTCAGCCGTGATCGCAGACAAGGCCTTCACGGATCTCGACGCGCCGGTTTCACGGCTTACCATGCCAGATATTCCGAGCCCGCATAACCCGATCCTCCTCGATTGGGCCGTCCCCTCCACCGAACGGATCGCCAAGCGCATTGCTGAAATCCTGGAGTTCTAGCGATGACGAACACGATCGAAATTACAGCGCCGATCGAACAGGAAGGCACGAGAGCGGTTGTCCGCAACTGGCTGAAACAAATCGGGGACCACGTTCGGGAAGGCGATGCGCTTGTCGAACTGGAAACCGACAAGGTGACCCAGGAGATATCGGCACCTTGCGACGGCATCCTCAGCGAAATCGCCATGTCGGATGGCGATGACGCCGCACCTGGGGCGATCCTGGGGCGACTAAACGTCGAAGCGGGCCTTGCCATGGAAGCACCTGCCAGCCCCTTGCAGAGAGAGCCAGCCTCGACTGCGCCTGCCGCGGTTTCCAGCTATTATTCGCCCGCCGTCCGCAAGGCCGCCAAGGAATATGGGCTCGATCCGGCTAACCTGAAAGGCAGCGGCAGGGGTGGGCGTGTAACGCGGGCCGACATGGATCATGCCCTGGAGATGAGCAAATCACACCCATCCGCTCCCGCATCGCAGCGGGTGCCATCCACCGAGCCTTTGCCGGCACCGCCGGTTGAAGGCAGATCAAGGACGATACCCCATTCGGCCATGCGGCTTTCGGTCGCACGGCACATGGCCCAATCCTTAGCGACGGCACCTCAGGTCACGGCAGTCTTCGAGGCGGATTTCACCGCGATCATACGCCACCGCAAAAGCCACAAGGACCGTATGAAGGCCGAAGGCATAAACTTGTCCTACACGGCCTATTTCATGGCTGCGTCCGTCGCAGCCATGAAGGCCGTACCGGAGGTCAACAGCCGGTGGCATGAAGACAGTCTCGAGATATTCGAGGACATCAATATTGGCATCGGGATCGCATTGGCCGACAAAGGTCTGGTCGCTCCGGTCATCCGTCAGGCGCAGACCCTCTCGCTTGAGCCGATCGCCGCCCGGCTGCAGGATCTGACGAACAAGGCGCGATCCAATGCCCTCAGGAACGAAGAGCTGAAGGGCGGGACATTCACGATCTCCAATCACGGGGTTTCCGGCTCGCTGCTTGCTTCACCCATCATCATAAACCAGCCGCAGTCGGCCATTCTCGGCATCGGCAAGCTTGAGAAGCGCGTCGTGGTGCGGGAGGTGGGTGGGGTCGATACGATCCAGATCCTCCCGATGGCCTATGTGTCGCTCACGATCGACCACCGCTCACTGGACGGCCACCAGACGAATGCCTGGTTGACCGAATTCCAGCGGGTTCTGGAGGAATGGCCTCAATGAGTGCAGGGAGGAGCAAATGAGCAAGACAGCGTTTTTTGACAGCCTGGCTGAACAAAGGCCGGACCCTCTGCTGGAATTGATCGCCAAGTTCGCCGCCGATCCGCGATCTGGAAAGATCGATCTCGGGGTTGGCGTTTATCGCGACGAAATGGGACGCACTCCGGTCATGAGAGTGGTCAAGGCGGCGGAGCACTATCTCTGGGAAACGCAAGAGTCCAAATCCTATATCGGCCCCGAGGGTGATCCCGCCTTCCTGCGGACGCTGGCGCTCGAAGTCTTCGGAGAGCATCATGGCGGCAGGCTGATTTCCGGAATTCAGACTCCGGGCGGCACCGGCGCCCTGCGCCTGGCTGCGGAGCTGCTTGCCCGCGACAAGCGGCGGAAGATCTGGATCGGCACGCCGACATGGGTCAATCATCAGGCGATCTTTGCCGCCGTCGGTCTTCAGATGGGAACCTATCGCTTCTTCGACATCGGCAAGCAGATCGTCCTTGTCGACGAGATGCTGACGAGTTTGCAGAATGCCGCGCCCGGCGATGCGGTTCTTTTGCAAACAAGCTGCCATAATCCGACAGGCGCCGGACTTTCGCCGCAGACCTGGCAGGACATTGCCGCCGTCATCGCTGCCAAAGGATTGCTGCCGCTCTTTGACAACGCCTATCAGGGCCTCGGGCGCGGCCCCATTGAAGACGCGGCCGGAATGATGACGATCATCGAAGCGGTCGGTGAGGTCATGGTCGCCGTCTCTTGCTCCAAATCCTTCTCGCTCTATCGGGAACGCACGGGCGCGGTCTACCTGCTCGGAGATATCCAGGCATCACTCGACAAAGGTATCGGCAATCTGGCAAGTCACGCCCGCGCGAGCTACTCCATGCCGCCGGCGCATGGGGCAGCCATTGTCGCGGCAATCCTCCAGGATCCCTCCCGTCGCCGGGCCTGGGTCGATGAACTCGGCGAAATGCGCATCCGCATGGCCGAGATCCGCCGGGCTGCCGCCGAAGCCTTTGCCCGCTTCCGTCCCGAGCTTGCCGGTATCGGCTCCCAGGAGGGCATGTTTTCCGTTCTGCCGATCTCTCCTGAAAATGTCCGGCAGCTCCAGGCCGAGCGTGGCATCTACATGCCGGACTCCGGAAGAATTAACGTCGCAGGCATGCGGATGGAGGACGTGGCATCCGTGGCGGAACGCGTCGGCCCATACCTGACGTAAATATGCCTCAAGTGGTTGAAGGCCCCTCGAGCGGTTCAGTTTTTCACGGAATCTCTGAACCACTCTATCTCTTTGTTTTCACGCAATCCCGGACGAAAAACCGCTGGCGCAACTTTTCCTGGAATTGCTTTATCCGGCGACGATTTCCTCGAGCGCCAGCGCGGCCCCCAGCAGCCGTTCGTCTTGGTTCTTCGGAGCCGACAGCAGGAATCCGACCGGCATGCCGGCTTCACCCGCGCCGCAAGGAAGAGACACACCGCACCAATCGAAGAAATTGCCGATCGCCGTATTGCGCAGCGTCCTGCCGTTGACCTTCCCGAACAGTTCGTCATCGGCCTCGAGTGGCGCAAGTGCCGGCGCGACATGGGCAACCGTCGGATAAGCGATGAATTCGTTCGGCCCAAGCATTCCGGCAGCCTGCTTGATCAGCTGCTCACGCACTTTGAGGGTTTCCAGATAGCCGACCAAACTGATCTTCTCGCCAAGGCGCAGCCGCGCCACGACCCGCCGGTCCATGGCTTCGGCCTCCGGCCCGGCCAGCCGGCGGTGATGCAGCGCGAAGGCTTCGGCGGTTGCCAGCGGCCCGTGCTCGGCCATCACCTCAAAGAGCCGCGCGAAAGCCGGAAAGACGGCCCGGCGTATCTTGACGCCGGCGGCACTTAAGCGAGCAAGCGCCACCTCGAAGGCAGCAACGACACCGTCCTCTGCGTGATCCATGACGACATTCGTCGGCACCACGATGGAAAGCCCGGCGGGTTCGGCGCGCTCGGCTTCCGGCGCAAAACGCCCGCGCAACGCGGCATCGACCCAGATGGCATCCTGGACGCTGCGGCACAAGGGACCAAGCGAGTCGAGACTGGCCGCCAATGGAAAGACGCCAGCCATGCTGTAGCGGCCGTGGCTTGCCTTGTAACCGACAAGGCCATTGAAGGCGGAAGGTATGCGCACGGAGCCGCCGGTATCGGTGCCGATCGACACTGGCACGAGACCTGCGGCAACCGCCACGGCGGAACCGGAAGACGAGCCGCCAGGAATCCGCGCGACGTCGAAGGCCAGCGGATTGTGCGGCGTGCCGTAGTGAGGATTGAGGCCGAGGCCGGAAAAGGCGAATTCGGTCATATTGACCCGGCCGATGGCAACCATGCCGGCCGCCTTCAGCGCCGTGACGACATCGGCGTCATCTTGCGCAGGCTCTGCATCCGCAAGCACGATAGACCCGGCCGTGGTCGGCAGGCCGGCAATGGCAAACAGGTCCTTCCAGGCAACGGGAATGCCATCCAGCAGCCCGCGCGAGCGCCCCTCGCGCAGCCGCCGCGAGGAGGCCGCGGCCTCCTCCTTGGCCCGCGTCTCCAAAAGCCGCGTGAAGATCGCCTGATCCTTATGCGTCCGGATCGCATCGAGGCTCTCCTCGGCGAGCGCGACCGGATCAAGGCGACCGGACTGAATCAGGACCGAGAGCTGCGCGATGGATTTACCGAGATGTGTCTGTGCCATAGGCCCTGCTCTCCTCTTCAGCCGGCAAGCTGCATCCAGCGGCGCACCGGATGATTGTACTCATCCATTGTCGTATTCCGGACGGCAATGCAATCGGCGTGCTGCCAGGGGACAAGGCACGCCGGCCTTTTGCGCCGACGTCATCGACATTGGACCAAGCGCAACGGTACAAGCGCTATTGTACAAACGCTACTGTACCAGCACGGGCTGCATGCAGCGTGCGTCGGTCACCTGGATGTCGGCCTGTCCGACACCGACGCCGAGAAGACCGAGCAGATTGTAGAGAAGCTGATCGATGGGTGTCGTCACGGCGGAAAGTGTATTGGCGACAGCTCCCAGAACCGCGCTCGGCGTACCGATGGTCAGGATGAGCACCTGGACGCTGATATTGGCATTTTTCAGGAGCGATTGGACGGCCGATGTCAGGATAGTGCTTGTCGATACGGTCTTGACGGTGCCGGCGGAAATTTCCGACGGCTGAAAGTTCACCCGCGTCGGGCTCATGTTGGCGATGTCGATCTGAGCGCTTGCGACCACTTTCAAGGGCAAGGAATCGATGATAGCCGCCGGCGTGACCCGCGGCTTGGAGCCGAAATTCACGAAGGCCGAGGTATCGACATCTCCCAGATCGATCTCCGCAACGCCCGGCACGGCATCTATCCCGACGACGGCATTCGGCGTGCTGCCGCCCACGCAGGTGATCGAGGCAAGCTTGGCTTCGGCGGGCGCAATCTCGATATAAAGCGGCACTCTGATCTTCAATCCCGCGAGCAGCGACAGGCCGGTGACCGCCACTTCGATCGCCGCGCGAACCTGCGGCGTGCGGACGATGGTACCCGGTGCCCCCACGGCAGCAGCCGGTGTCTGCTGGGCAATCTCGCCGATCGCAAGCGTCATCTTCGCCGTTGCGACGCCGGGAACCGAGGTTCCGAGATCGAGCGCGATCTGCCTTTGCTGATTGGCAGCCATTGCGGTCGCGGAGATCAGGTTCATGACGCTCGTAGTGGCGGTCAGATTGGGCGCAGTCCCGACGACATCCGTACCCAGCGGCCCCAGATTGAGAATGTCCTGCAGCTTGACGGTAAGGCTTGTGGTGCCGAGTGCCGAGCCCAGATTGTTGATGATGGCGACGACTGCCGGAGAAAGATTGGACGATTTGCCGAGCGCACCGAGAATCTTGTCGTAGGTGACATCGGTCGCAAGCAGCTGATTATAGCTGACGCCCGTGAGCTTGAGATCGGTTGCCAGCAGATTGAGGAAGCTCAGGAGGTTGACGTTGGCGCTGACGAGCGACTGGTAATCCACCAGCTTCAGGGAAATCTGCGTGCCGAGAAGAGAGCCCAAGAGCTGGTTGAGAATACCGCCATTGAGGCTCGCCAGCCGTGATCCGACGGAGAATGCCGCCACGCGCTGGCTGGAGGCGGTACCCGTGGCGCTCAAGGTCGGCGCAGTGGCAAAGGCGGAGGCGAATGGCATCACCGCCTTTTGCGTCAGCGTTACCTTGACGGAATCATAAGGGGAACTCCCCGTGGAAAAGCGATTTTCGGGCGCGATCGACGTGTCGGCGGTGTAGGTTCCCAGCACCAGACTGCCCAAGGTTTCATATTGGTCATGATTGTCTGCCGAGACCGTGATCAGTCCGCCGGTCGTCAGGTAACCGCTATCCGACGCGACGGCGGCTGTCGTTCCGTTGCTCTGCAGATTGGACAGAAGTGCGCCCGGAGCATTCGCAATATCGGAGGCAGCCGTGATCGCGCCTATGTCGCTGAGCTGCTGCAAGCGCCGCTGCTGCAGGGTCATCATGCCATAATCGATGCCGAGGCCGAGGCAATAGAGGATCAGAGGAGACGCAAGTGCGGTGGTGACGGCGACGTTTCCCCGCCTGTCCCGCAGACAGGCAAGCCGACCGAAAAGTCCCTTCATCAGAGACCTCCGAGGCGAATGGTCGAATAGCGGCGGATGGTTTGATCCGGCATTGCGAAAGTGTAGAGGTTCCAGATCGGAAGATCCGACGCGTCATAGCTGGCGCTGACCGTGAACTGATTGGCGTTGGCCGGATCGGTGGCGACGGTTATCGTCAATTTGCTCTTGTTGATGAAAGCATCGTTGATCGTCGAATTCGTGACGAAGTTCTGCACCAGCTGGCTTCGCTCATCCGCCGATATCCCGGCGACCGCCGTGCGGGCGGCATCGGCCGTCAATTGCTGCAGCGAATGAGCGGCGGTGAGATAGATGCCGAAGGCAACCAGCGTGAGAAGCAGAAGGAAGAAAAGCGGCGCGATCAAAGCGAATTCGACCGCTGCAGCCCCCTCCCGCGCCCTGTTGAATTGAGAAACACGATACATGGTCCTGTCTCCTTCAATTGCCCGTCATCTGCGCGATGACGGGTTGGGAGACCTTAGGCTTCGGATATTAATTTTATATTTCTAAATAATATATCTTCTAATATTATTACATATTAAAGATATTGAATACTTGATGAAACCACTGTTGTACTGAACAATATCCATCGTGAATCGTGACTTACGGAAGTTCGCTGAACAGGAATTGCGTACTCTGGCACATTGCACCCTCTCTTGCGCCTGACGGAGATGCTGCCTCTCGGGGCTTCTCCTTTTCAACCGGAATGCGCAGGCGCCGACGGACCTGGACGCCAAATTCCGTACGGCGACCATCTACTTCTTCTTCGGCACCTGATCCCAGCCACCCTGGACGTTTCTTACAAAGCGGCAATTTCCCTTATAGTAGGTAACGATACCAGAACGATCCACCTTGATCGATGTCGGCAGCGATTGCGCGGCCATTTTCAGCCGCTCGACCATGTCAAGCGCCTCCTGCCTCTTTCCGGCGCGGATCAACGCCATCAGCTTCGATTCCTGTTTCATCCTCTATACTCCCGTTGATGGAGGTCCAAGGGCGGGCAGAATTTGCGGCTCGTCAGTCCTATTCGCATATCGATCACCTCGCTCGGCGTTGCATGAGCAGCGAACGCAGTGCCACGGCCACTACGCAGACGCTGGAAATAAGGAGGATTGCGCCCGACATCGCATAGATCGTCGGCGAGGCGCCGGAATTCATCTTGCCGAACAGCACCACCGGCAACGTGTTCTGGCGGCCGGACAGATAGAAGGCGCGTGTGAACTCGTTGAGTGACAGGAGAAACGAAAAGATGAAGGCACTGATGAGGCCAGGCCGGATCAATGGCAGGGTGATATCGAGGAATTGCCGGAAGCGGCCAGCACCGAGATCGGCCGCCGCCATCAGGTAAGTCCGCTTCACCGCGGCAAAGCTCGTCAGGATGACGATGAAGGCAAAGGGCATCGCCCATAGAAGATGGCCGGCAATGACGGTCAAGGCCGATGCTTTCACGCCGACGCGGCTGATGACGGTCGAAAGCGCCAACCCCTGGATGACACCCGGCACGAACATCGGCAGCAGCACGGTCAAAAACCACAGGCTGCGTCCTCGGTGGAGCTCGCGATGGGCCAGCGCCGCGCCCAGCGACAGCAGCGTCGCGATGACCGCCGTTGCAAGCGCAATGGCGATCGATTGGCCGAGCGCCGCCACGAGCGCGCTTTCCGAGCCGAGCGAGAGATACCATTTCAGGGTAATGTCCGAAAAATGCGGCAGTCCCGGCTGCAGCGCCGGATTGAACGAGACGCCGAGCAGATAGAGCGGCGGCGCATAGATCACGACGAGGCCGATGACGGTCAGCGTCCAGATGACGATGCGCGGGGTCGTTCCTTCCCTGACGATCATTGGCCGCGCTCCTCGAACAGCGAGGAGAGGCCGAACAAGGCATCCCCGATCAGCACCAGCCCGAAGACGATGACGAGCATGAGCGTCGAAATCGCAAAAGCGAGCGGAAAATTGGCGACCCGCATGACGTCGTTGATCATCACGGACACGATCGATGCGCCCGCGCCGCCGAGCATCTGCACCTCCGTCGACGATCCGGCAACCATGACGAAGACGAACAGGAATCCGGCAAAGACGCCGGAATAGGTCAGCGGCAGCAGCACGGTGCGCACCATCGTCCAGAACCCGGCGCCGAGATCGCGCGATGCCGCCAGCGCGATCGGATCGACACGGCGCATGGAGAGCAGGATGGGGAAGGTCGCAAATGGCAGATAGGAGGCGACTAGTCCGACGATGACGGCAAAATCGCTGAACAGCAGCCAGTCGAGCGGCGCATCGGTGATGCCGGCCTGCTGGAGAAGCGTGTTGATGACGCCGGTGCGGCCAAGCAGCAGCCGCCAGGAAAAGGAGCGGATGAGATAGGAGGTGAAAAATGGGATGGTCAGCAGGGCCGCGAGCAAAACCGATAGCCGGCGCCCGGCCAGAAAATACATCGCATAGGCGGTGGGATAGGCGATCGCAAGGCAAACGGCCGATGTCAGAAACGCCTTGCCGAGGGTGGACAGGAACACGCTCCAGCGCCCGGCCTCCAGGATGGCGCCATAGGCTGCAACACTGAACTCCGGCTTGATCCAATAGGTCGCAGGATCCCAGGCACAAAAGCTCCAGACCACGACCAGGACGAGCGGCGCAAGGCCAAGCGCGAGGATCGCCGCAAGCGGAGCAGCCAGCAATAGAACCGGTGTCTTCATGGTCTGATCCTCCTTTTCTCGGCGTTGATCCCATCGGCTGGGGGCCGGCCCGTCCTTCGACAGGTGCGCCAGCCCCGGTCCATCGCGTCACGTCAGGCGTTGCGCAGCTTTTGCCACCATTCTTCGTAGAGTTGGAAATTGTCCGGCCGGCAATTCTGCCAATAGACCTTTCCGGAGAACTTCGCCTTCACATGGTCGGCAAGCTTGGCGACATCGTCGGCTTTGTATTCGTCCGGATGGGCCTTGGCATAAGCAAGGTTGTTGTCGGATGGCACGAGATAGCCGCGCGCCTTGCCCAGCTCGCAGCCATAGAGGCCGGCAAGCAGTGCATTGACGAATTTGTGGGCAGCGTCGGCCTTGCCGCGCTCTGCGGCACCCTTGAGCAGAACGGTGTTGTTGCCCCAGCCTTCGTAACCTTCGACGGGTGCGGCATACTCCACCTGAAGCCCGCGCTTGCGTCCTTCATAGACGATCGGCTCCCAGCCAGTCATGGCATCGACTTCTTCGTTCGCCACCAGCTGCACGCCCTGTTCCCAGCCGTTCCAGAAGGTACGGAACTGGCCGTCCTTCTTGTGCTTGATCAGGAATTCCATGACCAGGCCGAGCTCGGACTCCGTCAGGTTACCCGGTTCCTTGATCGGCTTGTTCTCTGCTTCCTTCAGATAGATGGCGGTAAAGATGGCGCTGTTGATCCAGGCATCTTCCATCGCAACCCGGCCCTTGAGCTTCGGATCGAAGATGACCCCATAGCTGTCGACCTTGCCGAGCTTGTCGGGGCGATAGATGATGGAGTCGGCATTGACGACGGTCGGAATGCCGTACTGCTTGCCCTCGTAGGTCAAAGTCGGGATGTCCTTGGCCCATTGCCAGAGGCCGGCAAAATTCGGGATTTTGGAAACGTCCCAGGCGGCGATCAGCCCTTGCTTGGCAAGCTCCCGTTCGGCGCCGCCCTGAAAGCCGCCGACGTCGAAGAGATCGTTGGCATTGCCGGCAGCAAGGCGTGCGACCACAGGGCCGACGTCGTTGCCGTTGTCGGTGAATTCGGGAGCAACGCCGTTCTGGCGCGCAAATTCCTGCCACTTGTCGCCGATATCGAGTGTCGCAGTCGCCCAGAACGCAACCGACGCCTCATCGGCCATGACGCTCGTTGCGCCAAGCCCACCGAGAGATAGCGCGGCCGCGCCCGCGCCCATCAGCTTGAGCATGTCACGGCGCTGCATATTGCTCCTCAAGGCGGAGGAGGCGAAATCGTTATTCTTGTTCATCGCGTCATTCCCTTCCCTCATTTTTCGCTTGTTTCAGCCATTTCGGGTTCTACTCATCGCCTGCAGCCAAGGCCGGTATTCCGGAACGATCAATCAAGAGTGCAGCACCCGGCTTCAGACGCACGCGCACGCTTTCGCCCGGCAAGGGCGGAGTTGCGTCCGCGCTGGTCGTTAGCACCACACGCTGGCTGTCGGCGAAAGCGAGCGTAACGTCATGGCTCAATCCGCGATAGATGTTTTCGACAACCCTAAGTTCAATTATTTCCGCCGCTTCAACGGAAGCCGGGATAAGCTCGATTCGGTCGGGACGGATCGCGACGAGAGCATCTGAGGACGGTGCGGCTCCCGAAAAACTCGCGCTCATCTGCTGCCCGGCAATCGTGACGACGGCCGTGTCGCCGGAAATCGAAATTCTTTCAGGCTTGAGGAGCGTATCGATGCCGATAAAACGGGCCACGAAAGCATTGGCCGGCGCTTCGAAGAAGCGTGCCGGCACATCGGTCTGCTCGATCCGCCCCTTGTGCATCACCGCCATGCGATCGGAGAGGCTGAGCGCCTCGTCCTGATTGTGGGTGACGAGAATGAAGGTAGCGCCGGTGCGTTTGTGCAGCCGACCGAATTCGTTGCGCATCTGCTGGCGCAGCCGTTCGTCAAGCCCGGTCAGAGGTTCGTCGAGCAGGAGGATGCCCGGCTCCATGACGAGCGCGCGGGCAAGAGCAACGCGCTGCCGCTGGCCGCCTGAAAGAAGGTTGACGTCGCGATCCGCAAAACCGGAAAGCTCGACCAGATCCAGAGCACCCTCGACGCTGATCTTCAGCGCAGCGCCGGAGAGCCCGCGCAGCTTCAGCCCGTAGCCGACATTCTGCGCGACGTTCATGTGCGGGAAGAGCCCGAGCGACTGGAAGACTGTGTTGACCGGACGGCGATTGGCCGAAATATCGGCCATATCCTTTCCGTCAAAAAGAACGCGGCCCGAAGTGGGTTTGTCGAAGCCTCCGATCAGCTTCAACAGCGAACTCTTGCCGCAACCGGACGAGCCGAGCAGCGTGAAGAACTCTCCTGCCCTGATGTCGAGCGTCACGTCGTCAACGGCACGCATCGGCCCGTAACTTCTGACGATATGGTCGAGACCGATCGCTATCGCCATATCAGACGCGGCTCCCATCGCGTTCGCGGATGAGCAGCAGGCCTTCTTCGCTCACCTCAAGCTCCTGTCCGGCAACCACCAGCGATGTCGCGGTCGCCTCTTCGACGATCAACGGACCGGCGATCTTCTGCAAAGAAGGCAGTTTTGCGCGTTCGTATACCGGACAGGATACCCAACCCGCCGTCCCGCCGAAATAGACCTCGCGACGGGCCTTGAAGGCTGCATCCAGCGAGCGCCCGGTGCCATCGAGTTTCGGGATGGCGATGACCGGGCCGTGAAGCACTGCCTCCAGGTGGATCATGGTGATCTCCATCGGCGAGTTGCGAAGGCAGAAAGTATAGGCGCGCTCATGCACCGCATGGAACCGTTCGGCGAAACTCTCGACATCGTCATCGAGCTCGAACAGCGCGAACACGCCATGCTCCTGACCGCGATAGCGAGCCTCGACACGGCAGGTATAGCGGATCTCCGCAGCATCCCCCTTGGCGAAATAGGCAACCGCATCGCGCTTCAGCTCCTCGAAACGGTGCTTCAGGCCGCTGACCGCCTCCGGCGCGAGGGGCGAGAACCAGGTGCCGCGGAAATCGGCGCGCGGCTCCGCCGCCAGCATCCCCCAAGCGGAAAAGATGCCGGGATGCGGCGGAACGACGGTCACTTTCACACCGAGATCGCGGCCGAGGCGAGCGGCAAGCGCAGGTCCGGCGCCGCCGGAGATGACGAAGGCGGCGTCGCGCGGATCATGGCCACGCTGGACGGTGACGAGCTTCAACGCGTTGATCATCGACGCATGGGCAATCTCGACGATGGCGAGTGCGGCATCTTCAACCGAAAGGCCAAGCGGTTCGGCAACGCTTGCAATGGCGGCGGCAGCCTTGCCCTTGTCGAGCCGCATCTGCCCGCCGGCAAAGCTTGCCGGATCGAAAACGCCGAGCGTCAGCAGCGCATCGGAAAGCGTCGGCCTGGTCCCGCCGCGCCCGTAGCAGGCTGGGCCTGGGGTCGAACCGGCGCTTTCCGGTCCGACGCAAAGCGCGCCGCGCTCGTCGATGCGGGCGATGGAACCGCCGCCCGCGCCGATCTCAACGATGTCGACGACCGGCACCTGCACAGGATAGCCGGGGGCGATGCGGGTATGTTCGAGCTTGTATTCGCTGTCGAGCGTCGGGCGGCTGTCATGTATCAAGGAGCATTTTGCCGTCGTACCGCCGACATCGAGCGAAAGCACTTCCGATTCGCCAAGGACGCTGCCGATGCGCGCGGCACCCGCCACGCCACCGGCGGGGCCGGATTCGACGAGCGTCAGTGGGCTCATCTGCGCTTGATCGAAGGTGGAGATGCCGCCGTTCGATTGCATGGCATAATAGGGGCATGTGAGATCGCGCTCGGTCAGGGCGCGTTCCAGCCGCGCGAAGTACCGCTTGATGATCGGTTGCACATAGGCGTTGAGCACGGCCGTATTGGATCGCTCATATTCCCGCCATTGACGGGAAACCTCGTGGCTGGCGCAAACGGTGACATGCGGCATCGCTTCGGCAAGCGCCTTCGCGCAGGCGATCTCATGCTCGGGATTGACGTAGCTGTGCAGGAAAACGACCGCAACCGCATCTACCTTGCGCGCACGGCACTCCCGGATGATAGGCTCGATGTCGCCGAGTTCGATGGGTGCCAGCACCCGGCCTTTGGCGTCCATGCGTTCGCGCACTTCGAAACGAAGGCTGCGCGGCACAAAAGGTTCGGGGCTTCTGAACTGGAGATTGTAGAGGTCGGGGCGGTTGCCGCGGCCGATTTCCAGCACGTCGCGAAAACCGGCCGTGGTCACGAGCGCCGTGCGGACGCCCTTGCGCTCGGTAATGGCATTGATGACGGTCGTTCCGCCATGCGCGAAAAAGATCACATCGCGCGTCGAAAGCCCATCCTTCTTCTCGGCAAGTTCGATCGCGGTCAGGACGCCCTCGGACTGATCGTGAACGGTCGTCAGGCTCTTGGCGGTAAAGATCTCGCCGGTGCGCTCATCATAACCGACGAGGTCGGTAAAGGTACCGCCCACATCCGTCGCCAGTCTGATCATCCCGCCATCCTCTCTTCATATCCATAGAGGCTGCGCGCCACCTCCTCGGTGATGTAACCGTCTTCAACGTCCCGGCGGACCCGCTCCTGCTCGCGGGCACGCGGGTCACCCCAGCCACCGCCGCCGCCCGTGATGATCCGCACGAGATCGCCACGGTTCAGCGCGATATGCGGCTCGCGGCGGAAATTGCTGATCTTGCCGCCGCCCTCTTCCACCTGCAGGAGGTTGATGCTGCCGGACCTGCCGCATTCGATCCCCCAGGGAGGCGTATCGGTTCGCCCGAAGCTGCAATAGGCCGATGCGCCGTCTCCAACGATCTCATAGTCGCGGATGACGCCGAAGCCGCCGCGGCGGCGGCCGGCGCCCGATCCTCCCTCGACGTTGAGCGCATAGCGGCGCACAAGCAGAGGAAAGCGCGCCTCTATGACCTCGACGGAATAATTGTAGGTATCGCCATCGGTCAGCGCGATCAACGCATTGGCACCGTCACCATCCCTGCTCGCACCCCAACCGCCATGCTGCGGCTCGATATGGATGAACGGCTGTCCGGCCGCATCCTTGCCGGCGATATAGACGACACAAAGGCTCGTATAGGAGCCGGCAGAAAAGCGCTCGGGCATGAGCTTGGCAAGAGCCTTCCAGACGAGTTCGGAGGCGTGCACGGAGCCCTCGTAGTACCAGCCCGTCGGAGAGGGTTTCTCGGCGGTGAAAATCGAACCCTTCGGCGCGATGACGGTGAGCGGCCGAAACCAGCCCTCGTTGGAGGGTGCCTGCGGCGCCACCAGCGCTTTGAAGATGGTGCGTACAGCCGATTGAAGCGCACCCGCCGCGCAATTGATCGGGCCTGCCACCGCTGGCGGGCAGCCGGTGAAATCCGCTGTCAGGCGATCGCCTGCGATCGTGACAGCCACCCTGACGGCGATAGGGTCGGTTGTGACGCCATCTCCGTCGACAATGTCGGTCGCCTCATAGGTTCCGTCGGGCAGAGCGGCAATGGCTGCTCGCGCCTGTCTCTCGCTCACCGACAGTAGGTGATCGAATGCGGCTTCCACGACATGGCTGCCATATTTGCGGGCAAGTTCGCTCATGCGGCGGGCAGCGACGCGGACGGTCGCCACCTGTGCCGTCAGATCGCCGATGGCAATCTCGGGCAGGCGGACATTTTCACGGATGATACGCAGAACTTCACCCGAGAAGCGATCGCTGCGCGCTACCTTAACGCCCGGCAGCCTCAATCCTTCCTGGAAAACCGAGACGGCGTTCGGCGCAAGCGAACCGGGAACGGACCCGCCGACATCGAGATAATGGGCGACGTTGATGGCATAGGCCAGAATCCGGCCCTCGAAGAAGATTGGCTTGACGATGGCAAAATCGCAGGCATGCGTGCCGCCGGAATAAGGGTCGTTCGTCAGCAGAATGTCGCCGTCTTCCAGATCGTCGCCGTAAAGGTCGAGCAGCGACTTGACCTGGGTCCCGAAGGTGCCGGTGAACAGGGTGATGCCATTCATCTGGGCGACCAGCTGCCCGTCGCGCGTCAACAGCCCGCAGGCGAAATCGAGCACCTCGTAGATCACCGGGCTCATGGAGGTCCGCGCCATGACGACACCCATCTCATCGACGGTCGCTGCCACCTTGCCCTCGATGATCTCCTGGGTCACAGGATCGACGATGCTCACGAATCCACCCTCATTATTATATTCGCACGAGCGCAGATTAGGGCTTTTTTCTCTCGCCGAAAGCCTCTGCGATGGGTGGGTGGGAATGGCAAAACCCACCCGTTCGGGTAGGCTAGCGATTAAAAATGCCCTTTTGACGCGCTGCCATTACAGCCGCCGTCCGTGTCGAGACATTGAGCTTGGCAAAGATATTGCGCAGATGGAATTTGATCGTGTTGTCGGAAAGCGCCAGCATCCGGCCGATTTCCTTGTTGGACAGCCCCGAACTCAGCAACTCCAGTACCATGCGTTCCCGGCCGGTAAAGGTGGATCCGCCAGCGTCCGCAGCAGCCTCCGGTGTCGTTTCGGTACTCGCAAACAGCAATTGAAGACGTTTGCGGATGATGTTCGCCACGCTTGGATGATTGGCGAGCGCGCGAAGTTCCGCAAGCCCTGCCGCATGATCGAGAGGGAGCGACGCACGGTAGTCATCGAGAGGCATCGTCAGCACGAGATCGGAAAGACGGGCGGCGGCAAGATCCGTCCGGCCCTCGGCGACCAAAATCCCCATCTCGATGAGCGCAAGCTCGATCGTACGCGGAACGTGCGGACGCTCGGCCTGACGCGTTCTGAATTGATCGAAGACCTCCCGCGCCTTCGACCCCTCGCCGAGCGCCAGATAGGCACGCGTCCAGAAGATCGCCGGGGTCGTGCCGCGCAAATGAATGGAGAGCTGGTTGGCGCGGTCGGAACGGATCGCGGAGGCACCAAAACCATTGGCCTCGGCATGACGGACGGCCTGATCGAGATCGCCCGATGCCATGAGCAGCATGGCGCGCTCGCCATCGATCAGACGCGCCAGCCGATCGAAGCCGCGCCGCCGCGCCACCGCGCGAATGCGATCCATGGCGGCGTGGGCGGCAAGCAGGTCGCCGCGCATCCGCAAGACGCGCTGTTCGGCCATGAAGCCGGCGGCAAGAAGATCGAACCAGGTGTCGTGAAGCTCGAGATGCGGCAATGCCCATCCGAGTATCTCCGCTGCGGCCTCCGCCTCACCGCGCATCGACAGAACCTCGGCCTTCAACACCTGTCCGACGGCATCAAGATCGCTGCCAGGGCCGATATTGGTCTGTGCTTCGCAGATCAGCTCCTCATAAGCCGCCAAAGCGCTTGCGCAATCGCCGGAGAGAAAGAACGCCTGGCCGATGTGGGTGTAGAGATGCATGGCGCCGAAATCGGCGCCCCCGTCGCGAAAGGCGCGAAGAGCCAGATGACCGTAGTGCAGCGCCCGGTCGAGTTCGCTGCGGATCAGGAAATTGTAGGAAAGCATATTGAGCGCCAGCGCGCGGTGAATGAGCTCCATCCCGTCCGGCTGCCGCAGGTCGTCTTCGAGCGCGGAAAGATCGGCCGCACTTGCCCAATGATCCGTGTATAGCGCCAAAAGAATACGCACGACACGCAGATCCTTTGCCAAGATCGGGTCGGTAGCCGCCGAACGCTCGGCAATAGCGAGATAGTGGTTGGCCGCGGCAAGCTGCGCCGCCTTGGCATTGAAGATCGAGAGCCCGAGCGTCGCAAGCGGGAAGCGGCTAAGGTCGATCTCCGAGGCTCGCCCGCTCAAGGCCTGAAAAAGCGTCGCGCCGCCGCGTGTGGTGGCATAGACGCGCCGCCACCCTCCTGCGGTCTCCACGATGCGCGCCGCAAGATCGGCATCATCCGCCGAAAGGGCATGATGGACCGCGCGATCTATATCGCCACGAGCCTCGAACCAGAGTGCTGCACGGTTTAATGCCTGCTTGGGATCGACACCTCTGAGGCCCGCGGTCTTCTTGAGGAATTCGTTGAAAACCGGATGGAACCGCATCCAGTTGCCGGGTCCGGCAAGCAAGGTGACCGGAAGCGCATATTCGCCCAGCCGCTGACATAAATCCGCACGCTCCCCGCTTTCCAGAACGACCTCGAGCAGCGAATGATTGAAGGCCGGCAGCGCAGCGGTATCGATCAGAAACCGGCGAATGTCTTCGGGCAGATGTTCAAACACCTGCTCGGAGAGATAGGAGCCCATATCGACGTCGCCGCCATCGAAGGAAGCCAGAATGGCATCGCTTTCTTCCGACTCCGATATCAGCAAGCTCACCATCTGCAGCGCGACGGCCCAGCCCTCCGTACGGCGATTGAAGGAGCCGACCTGCTCATCGGTCAGATGGGCGCCCTTGCCGGCAAACAATTGTCCCGCCTCGGCATCGGAAAAGCCGAGCTCGGCAACGCCAAACTGCTTGAACTCTCCACGAAGACGCAATGCCGAAAGCGGAAACCGCGGCGGACTGCGGCTGACCAGGATCAGCTTGACATGCTCCAGCGATGGATCGGCGAGGATCTTCGCCATCAGCGCCTCGGTCGCATCCGTCTGGGCAAAATGATAGTCGTCGAGGAAGATGACGAGCGGCCCCTCGATTTTGCGCAGGCGCGTCCCAAGCACGGAAAGCAGCGCTGCCGCCGGCAGATTGCCGGCATCGGCGCCGTCCTCGTCCAGAAGCGTCTGCAGGGCATCGATCAAGACGAGCAGGAACGCTTCCTGGTTCGTATGCTCGGCGTCGAGCGACACCCAGCACAGCTTGATTCCGTCCTCCTTCAGCAACTCGTACCATTGGACGGCAACCGAGGTCTTGCCATAGCCGGCCGGTGCGACGATGGTCGTCAAGCGGCGCAGCCCGGCACGCCGGAGCTGCCGCAACAGTTCACTACGCTTGATGGTTTGCCGTCCGTTATACGGAGGAGCAAATCGATTCTGTCCACTCATGGCGCGGGATGATGCTGTCTCGGCAGGCAGTTTGCAACCCGCGAGAAAACGTTTGCAAGGCCGGTTAAATCTTTATTTTTCCTGAAGGGCTCTTATCGTGCCATAGGCTACCCGAGCCCTCGCTAAGATTGCAAGGACGATCAAGAGCCTCACCGCAGGTTCGGAGCCGCCACGAAATCGTCGCGCCTACCCTTCACCGGACCGGCCCCTATCGCACAGCCCGCGCCATAAACCGTCCGTTAGGATTTTGTTGACCATAATCCGAGGTATAGCGATGCCGCAAGCGCGGCACCTCTGATCTCCCTCCCCGTTAGCAAGGGCGAAAGTCGTATTCATGCATCAAGCGATCTTCTCCATCCCGGCGGCAAGCTTCGCCATGATCTCCTCCTTCGTCGCTTGCCGCGTGGCATTGATCGCAATCCTGGTCCTCGGCGCCTTTGCCGGCTCCGCCGCAGCCGAGGATCGGGCGCTCAAGCTCTTTTTCACGCATACCGGCGAAAGAGCGACCATCGTCTTCAAGCGCGGCGGCAAATATGACCCGCGAGGTCTCGCCCAGATCAATCGTTTCCTACGCGACTGGAGAAAGAACGAACCGACCAGGATCGATCCGGAACTGCTCGACCTCGTCTGGGAAGTCTATCGCCGCAGCGGCGCACGCGAGACCATTCATGTCGTCTCGGCCTATCGCTCTCCCTCGACCAACGGCATGCTGCGCAACCGCTCGCGCAGCTCCGGCGTCGCCAAGCACAGCCAGCACACGCTCGGCAAGGCGATGGATTTCTATATTCCGGGCGTGAAACTTGCGAGCCTGCGCGCAATCGCCATGCAGATGCAGATCGGCGGCGTCGGCTTCTATCCCACTTCCGGCTCGCCCTTCGTGCATCTGGATGTCGGCAGGGTCCGCGCATGGCCGAGGATGTCGCGCCAGGAACTTGCGCGGCTTTTCCCGAATGGGCAGACGCTTCATATGCCGGCCGACGGCAGACCGCTGCCGGGCTACGAAATGGCGGTTGCGCAATCGAAGAAGCGTCCGTCTCTTGCGGCAAGCAAGATCGCAGCCGTCGCGGACGACGATGATGATGCCGGATCGGCCAGCTCTCTTCGCGATGATACGCCGGACAGCACTCTGCTTACCAGCATGCTGCCGGCACCGAGAAGCCGCACCTTGAACGGGCTGGAGCTTCAGCTCGGCAAACAAGTGGCCGAGGAAAATATGGCCCAGCCCTTCCCCGACCTTGCAGCCTATGCCATTCCATTGCCGGCGTGGCGGCCGACCAGCAGCATCGCCGTCATCCCGACGGCCGTTCCAGAAAGGCCCGCTTCTGCCGTGCTGGCAAGCCTGGTGGTCGGATGCAACGATGCCGGCAGACTGGTCGTCGCAGAACACGCGAAAAATGCGGGTGACAGCGCCATGGCGAAGATGCAGCCGATGGCGGATCTCCCGTCCTCCGCTGCGCAGGAAATCTCAAGGGGTGTCGCAGCCATGCCGACCCATGCCATCGTCGCCTGGGCTCTGCGGCCGCCGGGCATGACGGTCGGCATGACGGTTCCGAGCCTCGTCAGCGTACCCATTCCGATGCATGACGACATGGCGGAGGCCCAGGCCGGAGACGCGTACGATGGTGATGACTTCGATGTCGAACGGTTCGGCTTCGAAGGCTGAATTGCATTTCAATCCGTCATGTATTGAATGTTGCAGCGGCCGTGCACCGAAGACTTCTGGACATGCGCGCGCACGGCGAAAACCTGTCTGATCAGCTCCTGCGTCAGCACCTCTTCCGGCGGCCCGGCCGCAACGACCTCGCCATTTTGTAGCACCGCAAGGCTGTCGCAGAACATGGCCGCCAGGTTGAGATCGTGCAATGCGACGATCGAGGTGACGTCGAGCCTGGAGACAAGACCGAGAATGTCGAGCTGATGCTGGATATCGAGGTGATTTGTCGGCTCGTCGAGCAGCAGCTCGCTCGGGGTCTGGGCAAGCGCCCTTGCGATGTGAACCCGCTGCCGCTCTCCGCCCGATAAGGTCTGCCATAGCTGCCCCGCGCGGCCATGCATGCCGACGCGGGCAAGTGCCTCCGAAACCGCCTTATCGTCGTGCACGCTCCAGGCCGACAGGGCACCGCGATGCGGCGTGCGGCCGAGACGCACGACGTCCATTACTGTGACCTGGGTGTCGGTCGTCGCCTGCTGTTCGACGAGCGCGATGCGGCGGGCAATGTCACCGCGCGAGATCGAGGCTATGTCGCTGCCGCCGAGCCGGATCACTCCGCTTTTCACCTTCCGCAAGCGGCAGATCAACCGCAGCAGGCTGGATTTGCCCGAACCGTTCGGTCCGAGAAGGCCGAGAACCTTGCCCTTTTCCACCGCCAGGCTGACGCCGTTGACGATCAGACTATCGCCAGCAGCAAACGTCACTGCGTCGACCGCGATGCTCATGCAGTCCTCCGGGCGCGATAAAGAATGATGGCGAAGGCCGGTGCCCCGAACAGGGCGGTGACGACGCCGATCGGCAGGATCTGCTGGGGAATGATGACCCGCGAGATGATATCGGCAGCGACCATGAAGATGGCGCCGGCCAAGGCAGCAGCCGGCAGCAGCCGATCGTGGCTGGGGCCTACCACGAAACGGGCGGCATGCGGGATGACAAGCCCGACAAAGCCGATCGAGCCGACGATACTGACGACGGCTGCGGTCATGAAAGCCGTCATGCCGAGCAGGACGATCTGCGCGCGTCTGACGGCGATGCCGAGCGAGGCTGCCGCATCCGTGCCGAAGATGAAGGCGTCGAGCACGCGGACATGCGCCATGCAGACGATAAAGCCGATGATGGCGACCGGCCCGGAAAGATAGACATCCGACCAGCGCACGCCGCTCAGGGAGCCGAGCAGCCAGAACATGACCCCTCTTGCCTGCTCGGCATTGGCCGAGGTGGTGACGATATAGGAGGTGAGCGCATTGAAGAGCTGCGAACCGGCGACGCCGCATAGAATGATGCGCTCGCTCGTGCCGCCGACGCCGGCGGCAAGCAGGCCGACGAACAGAAAGGCTGCGACCGCGCCGAGAAAGGCGCCGCCGGAAAGGCCCAGGACTCCGTCGCCGAGCCCGAGGATCATGATGCAGACCGCTCCGGTCGAAGCGCCTGCCGAAATGCCCAGCACATAGGGTTCGGCAAGCGGATTGCGCAGCAATGCCTGCAAAACCACGCCACTCAAGGCGAGCGAGGCGCCGGTGCTCGCGGCGACGAGCGCCCGGCTCAGCCGATAGTCCCAAACGATGCCTTGATGGATCAGACTGAGTTCGAAACTCGTCCCGAACAGCCGGTTCGAGACAGCCTTCACGGTCGTCGACAGCGGGATCGAAATCTCGCCGATCGACACCGCAAGGCTGATCATGAAGGCCAGAATGACGACAGCAGCCAAGGCGAGCGCCAAAAGCGCCCTCCACGTCCGGCGTTCTGCAGCGAGGCTCATATCTTATCGCGCCAGGCCGAAGGACTTGATGCCCTTGGCCAGTATTTCGATGCCGTCGATGGTGCGGATCGTCGGGTTCATCGACTGCGCATCCATCATGACGAAATGCTTGTCCCTGACGGCATCGAGCCGGCTCGTGACCGGATCTTTCTCAAGGAAATCGAGCTTGACCTTCGGATCGTCGGCCGCATAGCGGCGGCGATCCATGCTGGCGATGACGATCACGGCGGGATTGGCCTGGGCGATCGTCTCCCATCCGACCAGCGGCCATTCGTCTTCGGTCGTGACGACATTCCTGGCGCCGAGCGTCTTCAGAATATAGGCCGGTGCGCTGTTCTTGCCGGCGATGAAGGCATCGCCGCTGACCTCCTTGCTGGAGTACCAGAACACGATCGGAAGATCCTTGGCCCTTGCACCTGCAATCGAGGCGACCGCCTGCGCCTCGCGCTTCTTCAGGTCCGCAATCAATGCATCGCCACGATCCCTGACGTCAAAGATCTGCGCAAGCTCGTCTATTTCCTGATAGACCAGGTCCATCGTGAAAAGCTCCTTGCGGACGCCGTCGCCCCCATCGGTATTGACCTTGGCGACGCAATCGGTCGGAGCGACGTAGGTATTGATGCCGAGTTCGGAAAACTGCTGGCGGTTGCCGACCGAGCCCTGTGCGCCGACATGCCATTCGAATTCGGCGGCGACGAGATCCGGTTCCTTGCCGACAACCGATTCGAAGCTCGGATCGTTGTCGGCAAGCCGCGGGATCTTGCTGTTGGCTTCAGCATATTGCGGCAGGACCGGGCCGACCCACACGGCCGTCCCGGCGATCTTGTCGGCAAGACCGAGTGAGAAGAGGATTTCGGTCATGCCCTGCCCGATCGAAACGATCTTTGCAGGCGCTTTCTGGAAGGCAACCTTCTGGCCGCAATTGTTGATGATAAGGGGATACTGTGTTGCGGCGAAGCTTGTCGCGGCAAACCCGGTCAGCCCAAGTGCAAATGTAACGGTCGTCAAAAAATGGCGCATGAAAGATCTCGACAGGACAAGGAAACTGGGCGGGTCAGCGCGATTGCGCAGACAAAGGCCGCCGCCGGTTGCGAAGATCCCAATCAAGGCCGATAGAGGTCGGGTCGTGTCGAAGGCTCAGGTCAATCATTCTCTGTCCCTTCCGGGCATCCCCGCCCGGCTGATTGGATCGTGATCGACGGCAGGTCTCCTGGCTT